>QMUN01000105.1 GCA_003660605.1 Thermococci archaeon | reverse complement strand
TCGTGTGGTATAAATTAACTGATAGAGGTAGAGTTCTAAGAGAGAAGTTGAAAGATCTTGTTGAAGGATAAATACCCTATTCAAAGATCGAAGATTTCTCTTATTTAAAAAGAGGAGTTACTTTCTGACCTTCCTGGCAAATGTTTGGTAGAGATAAGAAGGGAAAGAGATGATCCCAAAAATCATACGAAAGATGACCTGTCAATAAAAGTGGTTTTTTGATAAGTTTCTATTTTTTCCGTCCCAACTCCTCTCTCTATCCCTTGTGATTTTCACGCTTGCGGTGATGATCATCAAACAAAAACCATTACTCCCTCATACAGCAATATTTTTATTATCAACAATGTTTGTAGGAACTGTGAATAAAATGACTGAAGAAGAAATAAACTGGGATTTAACAGAGATGTTTTCATCTCCAAAAGACCCTACAATAAACAGGAAAATAGAAGAAATAAGAGAAAAAACAAAAAAATTCGTTGAAAAATACCAGGGGAAAATTAATACAGAGGATTTCGGGGCCAAAGAAATAAAAGGATTGCTGGAAGAGTATGAAGAAATAATGAGGGAATTTGACAGAGTAGAAACATTCGGGTATCTTTCGTTTTCGGCAAACATGACAGTACCTGAAAATCAACAAATATATAACATGACAAAGGAAGTGGGCGCAGAACTGGACAAAAATCTGACATTCGTGGATCTGGAATTGGGAAAAAGAGTGTATGAGAAAAAGGAATTGATAGAAGATCCAATACTTGAAAATTATAAGCACTATTTAGAAAAATTGATGAAAAAAGTACCTCATCAATTATCGGAGAAGGAAGAGCAGATAATAATAGAAAAAGATCAGAATGGAATAAGAGCATGGTCACAGTTACAGAGCCAGTGGTTAAATACGAGAAAATTCGAGGTGGAGGTAGAAGGAGAGAAGAAAGTACTATCTTATGGAGAAGCAAACAGCCTGCTAAACCATCCAGATAGAAAAACAAGAGAATCAGTGTATAGAGCGATATATACAGGATTGGGAAAAGACGAGATATTGTATGCAAGCGCACTGAGAAGCGTAGTGGCAGATTGGATGAAAATTGTGAAAAGAAGAAACTACAAGAGAGCAGTAGATGGAGCATTAATAGCAAATGACATAGAATATGAAACACTTGAAAACTTGATGAAAACGGTAGAACAGCACGTAGAACTGTATCAACGGTATTTAAAAATAAAAGCAAAGTTAATGGGATTAAAAAAATTGGCATGCTGGGATGTAGTAGCACCATTACCAAATGCACCGAAAGAAAAAGTAAGCTATGAGAAATCAAGGAAATTAATAATGGAAGCATATGAAGGATTCGATAAAGAATACGCATCGACAGTAAAAGAAATGTTTGCAAAAAAACACATAGATGCAAGTATACGATTGGGAAAAAGAAATGGAGCATTCTGCAGTTCGTGGTACGAAGGAAAAACATCATACGTATTACAAAGCTACGGAGAAACGATGGGAGATGTATATACACTCGCACATGAATTAGGACACGCAACACATAACTATTATTCGCAGGGAGCACAGACGTATCTCAATGCATACAGCGGGATGATAATAGCAGAAACAGCAAGTATATTTGGAGAACTGTTAATGACAGAGTTACAGCTGAAAAAGGCAAAAACAAAGGAAGAAAAGCAAGCAATACTGGCACACGTACTAGACGAAGCGGGGATGGCAATATTCCAGGTATCGGCAAGATTTTGGTTCGAAACATCTATGTACGAGGCGGTGGAAAAAGGAAAATATCTAGATGGAGAAACACAGGCAAAATACTGGGTAGCTGGGCGAGATAAAGTATATGGTGATGCTATTGAATGGTTTGATGAAATGAAGTGGGAATACACCATGAAGCCGCACTACTTCATGCCTAATTTCCGCTACTATAACTTCCCATACGTTGGTGCTCAGCTGCTGGTCTGGGGACTTTACCAGATTTATAAAAAAGAAGGCAAGGCATTTGTACCAAAATTAAAAGCCATTCTTTCCGCTGGAGGCAGTAAATCGCCGAAAGAACTCGTTGCTCTCGTAGGTTTCGATCTCTCCAAGCCTGACTTCTGGCAACTCGGCATGAAACAATACGAAGATTTTGTCAATCAGCTTGAAGAACTTCTTTAATTTAGTTTTTTCTACTCTTTTTTAAATGATTTTCTTCTTTCTGGGAAAAATTTTAAGAAAAACTGAACGGCAGGCCCAATAGCAAGGGCAAAAGCTACAGTACCCACCCCCACAGGACCTCCAAGAAAAAATCCTATTGTGAGCACTACTATTTCCATCATGGCACGGATCATCCTTATACTTTTCCCTGTTTTCTTGCTCAATCCCAACATCAGCCCATCTCTGGGACCTGCTCCGAGATTCGCATTGATATACAAACCTGTCCCCATGCCAAACAAAAGAATGCCAAATGCAAGCATAGTGATCTGATATACAAGATGATTTGTCTGTGGAATGAATGGATCTACAATGTCAATAAAGAATCCAATGAAAAACATGTTGAGTACAGTTCCTATCCCCGGATATATTCTGAGAAACAGGGAAGAAATGATTATGATAAGTCCCACAATTTGTGTTACTTTTCCCAATGTCAGGGGGAGATGATTTGTAAGTCCTACATGAAGCACTGGCCAAGGTCCCATCCCAAGATCCGCCTTGAGCATGAACACAATTCCTGTTGCAGAGAGGAAGAGCCCGAACATTAACTGAAGATACGTATACGGATCACGATAGTTCTGCATAGATTTTTTCCATGCCATGCTTTATAAGAGTTTTTCTGTTAGATAAAATCCGGAAAAGAAAAAACACCAGAGGGGCTGGCGTGACAAAAAACTAAAAGGTCTAATATTTTTTTACTTTCCTTTCCATTTCGAGGATTTTTCCTCTTGCGTATTCTATTTCAGGGAAAATTCTGAACTGCTCGAGAGAATATTTAAAATTCTAGAAGGTTGAATTACAATTGAAGTAACCAAAAAATATAAGAAAGATAAAAGTATTTATATCGTATGAAAAAAATTTTTGTAAAAAAATTTGTAGAGATTGCTTTGATAACATTGCTATTCTTAGGTTGCATTACTGAAGCACCGCCTACTACAACACCATCCCCGACCACTACCCAGCCCCCAACGACAGTTCCGGCTACTACGTCCCCCGCAGAGTTCGAAATCACCGATCTACGAGTGATCCCCGAGAATCCTCAAGTAGGAGATACACTGACTATTCTTGTAGACGTTCAGAATAAAGGAGATTCTTCGGGAAGTTATACGATTCTTGTGACGATAGGGAGTAAATCAAAAACGCAAAACATAGAATTGGAAGGAAAGAGTTCAAAAACAGTACAATTTCAGGAAACAGCAGACACAGAAGGAAATATAGAGATAAAAGCAGGGAACCTAACAAAAACTATTGCTGTTGCACCACTGACAACACCATCCCCGACTACAACTGCTCCAGCAACAGAGCCTCCACAAGACTCCAAAAAAATATATGAGCCTGACTTACCTGTAGGAAGTGTGCTCACATATTACTTTACAGTCCGTGGTGCCGAATGGGGAAGCACAGTACGCAAATCTAAGAGGGATGAAGAGGATAGATCGACCTGGTTCGTGTGGGGAAACTTACTTTGTGTACCTCCTGATAATATAGACAATGTTGTCCATCGAGGAGATTACACATACTATTACAAAGGCAATACATTGGAAAAGATTTATATGGAAGGAGCATGGTGGTGTTGCAAATACTATTACATCAAGTACACGTATTCTCCTCCTCTGCCGAGTGTCTATTCTCTCGTGAAAGGAGTATCGAAGAATGATCAGGGCCAATTCCTCACAGAATTTTTCTGTAATTCTGTAATAAAATACTCTGGGAGAGGCACTTACAAAAGAGAGATATATGTAGAGAGTTTTGAGAATGTAACAGCAGGGAGAAAGGAATACGAATGTGCGAAAGTAAAGTTTACAATGACTTATGAAGTAAGATACAACACAGGAGAGCCTTGGAGACTATATAAATGGGTAGAGGACGGCTATATATGGTACTCAGAGATAGGAATGATAAAGGCAGAATACACAGTAAAAACGTATTTCAGCGATGAACTGAAAAAAACAGATGAGGTATCGATAATTCTCAACTCAGCTACAATGCCTTAAATTTTCATTTTTTCTTTTTTTCTAAAAAAGAAAAAGTGCGGCTGTCGGGATTCGAACCCGAGTCATGAGCGTGGCAGGCCCATGTGCTAACCACTACACTACAGCCGCTTTATCGTTTTTCTATGAGATGATTAATATAAGTTTTTCGGTTGCACTGCACTGAAACCTCGGTGCACACAAACAAATGGATGTAGACTTGTCTACATCAAAGTGTTTTGGGCGGCATTCGTATTGCGATACGAAGCCCCCTGTACTTTCAAAAAG
>QMUN01000104.1 GCA_003660605.1 Thermococci archaeon | reverse complement strand
CCTTTATATGTTTCACATACACTTTTCTTTTTCATTTTTTTACCCTTTATATTTTTCTCTTTTTTACTTAAATAGTTTTCGGTTTTTTTAGGCTTATTGTTCTATCCCCCCACATGTGTCCCCTTTATAACGGCAAATAAAAATACACATATGAGTGGAATCATGGAACGAGAAAGAAAATGATCATACATAAGAAGATCCAGGGATGGAACGAGAAAGATATTGCTATAGCATTGAAAATAAGCGTACGAACTGTAAGACGTTGGTGGAGAGGTTATGAGAGAAAGGATGGAGTGGACTTGAAATCAAGTCAAGAAAACCAGACTTACTCATAAAATTCTATAGAAAAATATGAAAGACCAAAACAGATCATGACGGATATAGGAACTCAGTTCTATCCTGCGTGAAAAGAATAGAATACTTTTTAAAGTTTATAAGATAATATCTTGGAGAGGTGAAGCCATGATAGCTGTTGGCATATGTACAAAAAACTGTGAAAAAACGATAAGAAATGTCATTGAGGTTGTAGATTCGGGATTGAAGAAATTACCTGGAAAAAATTTGATAATAGTATCAGATGGATTTTCAGGGGATAGAACGAGAGATATAGCAGAGAATACAGAGACGATGGCCAAAAAAATAGTTACTGAGCAGTATGGAGAAAAGGGTAAGGGAAATGGTGTAAAAACAATTTTTGAAATAGCAAAGGATAAAGCTTCAGGAGTTATACTGGTAGATGGGGATCTTTTAAGTATAAAACCAAAGTGGATCGAAAAGTTGGGCAAGCCCATTCTGGAAGGAAGAGATTTGGTAGTCCCATTTTATTTAAGGAGTAAGTACGATGGTGTTATAACTAACCATCTAATATATCCCTTGACAAAGACTCTTTTTGGAGTGGATGTAAGACAACCTATAGGTGGAGAATATGGACTGTCAAAAAGATTTGTAGATATACTCCTTAATCACAGATTATTTCCAGAAAAATTTGGGATAGATATTTTCATAACGGTAGTTGCTGCATGTGAGGATATGGACATTGTTGAGGCTGTTTTGGGTGTAAAGGAGCATGAATCCACAAAAGAGTACAAAGATCCATCAAAACTTCTGATTCCTATGTTTTATCAAGTAATGGGAACTATGTTTGACCTCATAGATTACTATAAGGATAGAATAAAAGATGAAATAAGAGAGATCCCAAGGATCGGGAGCATTGAAGAAAAGGAGATTCCGAAAATAACAGTAGATAAAGAAAGTCTTCTTTCTAATTTTAAGAAAGAATATGAAGAAGGAATAAAAACTAACAAATTTTTAAAGAAGTTCAAGCCCTTTGGGGATCAAATCGATAATCTTTATTTTCCAGAAGACAAATGGGCAGATCTTGTTTTTAAAGCTATAAAAATGAAGGATTTGGATGGATTGAGAATTCTCTGGCAGGGTAGATATGCCTACTTTGTTAGAGAAGTTGAAAACAAAACTGAAAAAGAGGCTGAGGAAATAATAGAAAAACAGATAGAATATTTTATGAAATACAAGTATAGGTGCAAGTTATTTAATAATAGAGAGATAGAGAATTAAAAGGATTTAAAATTGAAAACTGTATGATAGAGTACAAATATCAGGAGTTGTTGAAATGAAAAAAGATATTCTAGAAATAATAAAAGAAGGAATAAAATCAGTGAATCCTTTGTTGTGCATAAGGAGATCCGTAAGATTAGAGAACGATATTTTGGTTATAAAGGAAAAAAGATATGACCTAAGAGAATTTGAAAATGTATATATTGTAGGTGCTGGAAAAGCTTCTGCGAAGATGGCTTTTGCGATGGAGAGTATCTTAGGAGATAAAAAATTTGAAGGAGTCGTAATAACTAAGTACAAACATCTGCACAAGACAAGAAAAATAAAGGTAATAGAAGCTTCTCACCCAGTACCTGATGAAAATGGAATAAGAGGTACAAAAAAGATTATAGAATTTTTGGAAAGGGCAAAAGAAAATGATCTGGTTATTGTGTTAATATCCGGTGGAGGATCATCCTTACTTGTTTTGCCTAAGCAAGGTATAAGTTTAGAAGAAAAAAAGAAAACAGACAAATTACTGTTGGAGTGTGGTGCAGATATAGAAGAAGTCAATACTGTAAGAAAACATATCTCACAGATAAAAGGGGGCTTTTTGGTAAAAAAGGCATATCCCGCTGAAGTTGTTTCTCTTATACTCTCTGATGTTTTGGGTGATCCTATCGATGCCATAGCATCTGGTCCAACCTCTCCTGACCCAACTACCATAAGAGACGCAATAAGAGTTTTGGAGAGATACGATCTCAAAGAAAAAGTTCCGAAAAGCATTATAACGTCTTTGAAAAAAGGAGAAACTCCAAAACCAAAAGATAAAATCTTCAAAAGAGTTTCAAACTTTGTTATAGGAAATAACAAAATGGCTTTAGAATCTTCAAGAAAGAAAGCAGAAGAACTTGGTTATAATACTTTGTTGCTGAGTTCATACATCGAAGGAGAAGCAAAAGAAGTTGGCAAAGTACTGGCTTCTATTGCGAAAGAGATTTATTATTCGGATCATCCTTTAAAAAAACCTGCTGCAGTTATTTCTGGAGGAGAAACAACTGTTACGATAAGAGGAAATGGCAGAGGAGGAAGAAACCAAGAGTTAGTCCTTTCCGCTGCAATCCAGATCAGAAGTCTTGATATATGTATAGCTTCTGTCGGTACCGATGGAACAGATGGGATGACAGATGCTGCTGGTGCTATAGTAGATGGAAACACTATAAAAATTGCTAATAAAAAAGGTTTAGAAGCAAGAGAATATTTAGATAATAATGATTCATACAGTTTTTTCAAAGCGATAGGTTCATTGGTTTATACTGGCCCAACAAATACAAATGTTAATGATATTCAAGTGATCTTAGTAAAATAGCATTTTACATTTTATAAAAGAATTGGTTTCTATCCCTTGAATGTCCCGGTACTCCTCCAACATCTGCTTTTATTACCGATACAGTTATCATATTTTCACCTTAAACTATATAGTGACTCTCCAATTTATAAACTTTATGGTTTATAAAACTACTTTCAGTAGTAAATTTTTTAAAGACAAAATAATAAGAAGACTTATAAATATAATGACAGAGGAATAAGTATGAATATAAGTGAAGACATTATCAAAGAGATGTCAAAGTTTGGTTTAACACGATACGAATCTCAGGCGTATCTGGTATTATTGATAAAAGGCGTATGTTCTTCAAAAGAAGTTATAGAGTCTGTGGGGATACCACAGCCAAGAATTTACGATACGATGATGGGATTGGAAAGAAAAGGTTTTATCGAGATCAAAGAGGGAAGACCAAGGAAATTTCGTGCCATAGACCCAGAAACAGTATTTAAAAAGATTCAAGAAGATCAAGAACTTATTGTAAAACAACTACAAAATTTGTATAAGAAAGAGTATGTCTATTATGAATCTCCTGTCTGGACAGTCTATGGAAGCCAAAATATGATTAATAAGATAAGGCAGATGATTAGGGAAACAGAATATGAACTACTTTTAGCCGTACCTGAAGAGTTGATAGGGAAGATAAAAGGCGATCTAAAAAAAGCTGAAGAAAGAAATGTCTTTATATCCACAGTATTATATAACCACGCCAAAACATATCCTGATCTCAGGAACGTCTGGATATTTGACAGAGAAGTTCCTGCCATGATCATAGTTTTAAAAGATAGAGATCAGGGTTTTGCTTGTCCATATAAGTTCTTAAAAGGGGAAGGGAGAGTTATAGATGAAAGATACGGTATTTTAATAGAAAATAAAGAATTGCTACATATTCTAAGTGATTTTTTCTTAAATACGATATGGAAGACATCAAGACGTATCTTAGAAGAACTGGACGTCCGTTCAAAGAGTTTTGTCCACATAGCTATTGCTATTCATGAATATAAAAAGCTGGAAAAAGAAGGATACAATGTGAGAGCTAAAGTCATGGGTAAAAGAACAGGAGATAACATGCCTATAGAGATCGAAGGGAATATAAAAGGAGTGGAAGAAAGCAGTATCATTCACAGGATTGTCATAGAGACGAAAGACAAACAAATTACCGTTGGAGGGTGGGACTCGACTAAGGAAGATATAGAGATGGAGATAATTACATTATATCCTACAAAGGATGATAGACTCTAAAAGTAAAAACCGAAAAATATTTAAACTTACATATCTTATTATGTACTACCTCTGATAGTATGCTTTTTGAAAAAGTATACCAACAAACGAGGAAAAAAATAAAACAAAGGAGGTAAAAAAATGGATCACAAAAAGATAGCAAAACCATTGTCTCTTTTCTTGATATTTTGCTTAGCAGTTAGTGCTCTGGGATGCATTGGAGAGAAAGAAACTCCGGCACCAGAAAAGACTGTTCTTTCGATCTCGATGAGTCTCAGTGAAGAAGAATGGAAAGT
>QMUN01000103.1 GCA_003660605.1 Thermococci archaeon | reverse complement strand
GTATTGCATCTTACTATACCTATTCTTTTCTCTTCATCAACGCTTATTACCCATAAGCTTAGTTCTGCAGCTCCAAGTTCACCCAAGAACTCCAAAGCTGAGTTCCATATTAACTTAATTACATCCTCTTTTTTAAAGTTATCTCTCCACAGAGGCTTGAAGAGAATGTACCTCTTCTTTTCCTTAAAACTTTTTTTGCTTTTTAATTTCATGTTCTCCCTTCTGAAGGATCATTTTGGGAATGTTATAAATTGCAGATTTAGCTTCATAGTATTCCAAACCGAGAATCCTCCCAAACGCCACGAGTGTTCTCGGTGATTTTAAGGTGAACTCGTCTGTAGCTCCTGATGTTATTACTAAGGGTGTGTGACACATTTTTGAGATTCTCACAGTATTTCTTAGATTTTCTATAATTCTCGATCTCTTGTATCTCCCCGTCTGAACTATATCTTCCACATTGATCTCAAAAGCTATTTTATTTTCTGATGCTTTTCTAGCCGTTATATCGTCTATGGGATATGGTTTACTCAGGATATCCACTTTTTTTTCCTGAACGATACCTCTATTCAGGGTTATATTCCCTCCTCTTACAAAGATGAGTTGTGTTTTATCCAATTTTCTTAAAACTTTCTTAATTTCAGCCATATCCTCTAAACACAGCTCTACCGCTTCTTCTTTCTCTGGAGATTTTATCTCCTTAGGCATATAAACTTTTTCGTACATCCCATTGGGATAACCTCTCAGATCAATAGCCAAGTATTTTTTTAGCATTTTCAATCACTTTTTCTCTTCTCAATGGATAGGAAACTATCTTTATAATTATATGGACATCCCCTTCATTATCTATGACAAATTTCCCTGAATACAAACTCTGCTTGTCAAGTCTCAGATAAAATCTACCTTTTTCATCTATCCTTTCTTCTATAGGTTCTAAAATGTTTTTGTCTATCTTGTTAAAAAGAGTGAGAAAATCATTTATATCCTTCTTTCTTGTAATCTTAACCTTATAGATTTTTATAGGATTTCCATAATGTCCAACAACATTGTTTTTTTCAAATTTCGCATCCGTAAGATTTTTTAACGCTTCTAAAACCTTTTTCTCATCTTCAGTAGCATGACAGAAACTCTCTATCTCAATCCTTGCAATCATTTTTTTACTTACCCCTATTCCTGTGCGCAGAGAGACTCGGCCTTAGTTTCTCCGCTCCTTTCCCTTTATTCAAGAGCCCTCTCGATCTCTTGCCCGCAGAAGTAAGCCCTCTGAAGACTCTCCTTTTGTTCTGTTTTTCGCAGATCCAGTTGATTCTCGGATCATTTTTTATCTGGGGATGATGCGGGTCGATTAAAATAACCTCAAAGTACCTGTCTTTCCCTGTTTCACCTACCCAGTACGAATTTAAAACTTCTAAGTTAGGATATTTTCTCGCTACTCTCTCTTCCGCTATCCATTGAAGACTCTTTTTCGGAGTAATTTTCTTAACACCCATCCTCTTTGGGCTTCTTCCTCCTTTAAATCTTGGTTTGCTTCTCCCACCTTTTTTAATCCTGGTCCTTACAATGACATACCCTTTCTTAGCTTTATATCCCAATTGTCTTGCCCTGTCAATTCTCGTCGGTCTCTCCACCCTCACAACGACTTCTTCCTTATTCCACTGTATTATTCTCTGTTTATAGATCTCTCTTATGTTTTTTTCTGGATTTTTCCATGCTTCTCCAACATACTTATAAAAACTCATGATATCCCCTCCTTGTAATTCAGCATTACGCTACATCTTGCGGAGTTTCTGATTACTTTATAAAGAAATGTTTTTAAAGGTTTTGGTTTTGATATGCTTCTACACATACTGAAGTATACTGTTTGGGTACCTCCTCTTGAGAGAGCGATACCCTGCACAGAGAGGGATCATTATCATGAGACCTACCAACCAAGCCAGGTATCCTCTCGCCAAACTACCCGTCAAGAAAGGAATTAGAGACAGTGCTCTATACACATAAAGATGCATGAGATAGAAGAACAGAGGTGTCTGCCCGAAGAGAACTATTACATGCCAGAATTGTTTAGAGTGCAGCTTTGTTTCAAGATAATTATGTCCTGCTATGACAATTGCCATGCCTCCCAAGTTCCACATAAGAAATACCAGACTTGGAGGATATTTGGACATAAGCATGAAATCTCTCCAATCTCCCCCCTGATATGGTGTGAGATTTCCATAACAACCTGAAAGACGCAGTACCGCCCAGCCAAATAGCAAGAATAATCCTAAAGATAGAAAGAACTTCGTTATCTTTTTTTTCTCGAATCCTATCCAAAAGCCACAGGCACTTCCCATTCCCATCACGCCCAGCCAGGGTAGAATGGGATAGAGTACCTTCACTTCTCCCTGAGTATTTGGTTGTAACATGATTTCCAAAAGTGATTGGTCTGTAGAATCTTCAAGAGGAAAAACATTCAGTAAAAGGGGTACTATCAAAAGAAGAAGGATAGAGCTACTGAACAACAGAGATACAGGAAGACGGCGAATAAACGCCAGAATCATCATGCCTGATCCGATACATGCTATAATTCCAAAATAAATTATACCCGTACCAGGTACAGAGTCAAGACTCCAAGCCAAGTTCACCACTATTATCTGCAATGCTATAAGAAAAAATCCACGAGTGAGCAATTTTTTCGTGATCGTGCCTTCGCTAAGGTGCGATCTGCGCGACAGCGTGTACAGACTCACACTGAGACCTGCGAGAAAGATAAAAGTTGGTGCACAGTAGTGAGTGATAAAACGTGTCAAATAGTGTGCGATATCTGGCATTGGCTCCGGGCGTATACCCTGGAATCCTTCGGCAGAAATGTGCACATAACAGAAGTACATGGCATGATCGAGAGCCATGAAGATCATTACCCATCCGCGTACTGCATCAATTGCGAACAAACGATTCTTCATGTTACCTCCTTTTGTCCAAAAGAAAACATTTCTCCCATTTCTACTCACTTTCCTCCCTGATAAAAACAGGCTCTTCCCCTATTTTCACAGAAGCAGATGAAAAGAATTCGTCTTCCAGATAAATGGGATTTTCCTGCTCATCCAGCTCTGAAACAATATGTCTTACCCTTATGGTACCGTCAAAGTAATTACTCAGATCAAGTGTTGTATCTTTTTCAGACCATGCAACTATAACGCTCTTTCCTAACACGTTAAAAAGAAAAACCTCTGCATCGTTTAAGGAAAGCTTTTCAATGGAATCGAACATATCAAGCTCCTCTGCCATTATTTTGTATGTGTAGTACCCGGGTGTTTTCGTGTAATTTATTACTCCTTTTCCTCTTTCGCTTTCAGTTGCAACAAGCCCCATCTTTGAAAACACAACATGTGACATCCGTTCATATGTCAGGTGCTGATATTCTTTTACAGCATAAAGTGTCCACCAGAAACTTTTGGACACTCCCGCGTCAAATGCATACATATACCTTTTCACCACTTCTTCTGCATGCATTTTATAATATTCTTTTCTATATTCAGGGAGATAAAAAACCCTTGCACACTCATTTTCCGTTATTATTTCTTCCAGCGATTTGTTCCTTGATTCGCTTATGCCTGATTCAAAACATAACCTGATGTCAGGTCCTCCCATCTCAGTGCTCCAAATAGGTTTTGAATATCCATATTTATCCATTAAATCTACGAACCATTGTACTCTCTCTTTGTATGTTTCAGGATCACCATAAAGATGCACATCCAAGATATCAAAATAATCTTTCCCATTTTTCAGGATATACTCCACAAACTCAGGGTTTACATTTGTACCATCTTTCCAGTTCCCTGTGAATCCTCCCAGTACAATAACAGCATTATCATCCGCTTCTTTAATTACATTGTAAGTTCTCTTTAATATTTTTAAGTACTCTTCTGCTGACTCTTCCTCTGTTTTACAGAAAGTACAGCACCAGAAGTTCTCTATCTCCATCTCATTTCCTATTGACCAGTACTTTACCTTGTTTCCTGCTCTTCTCACAAGCAATTTAAGGAAGTTATCCAGATCGTTCCAATGTTCTTCCTTGAGCGGCGATCCTGCAAGATTTTTTTCACAGCCACCAACAGAAGCCCAGCCATTGTAAAGTCTCAGTTCCAGAAGGAGATTTATTTCATTACCCACTTCTTTTAGATAATAATCAAGTTTCTCCCAGTTAAATTGACCTTTAACAGGCTCGACTTCATACCATCTCACTATAAGACTTCCTGCCCAGTGAGACCTAGCCCCCAATAAATCTTCCGGCATTCTTGTAAGATAATCGCTTCCAAAATGGGAAATTGCAATTCCAAAAGGGCTTTCCTCGAATTTTTTCCCTGAGTTGTTATCTTCATCATTGTATTCAGATTGAACGCATCCGCTGATTAAAAAAACACTGAACATGAGTACCGATATGCATAGAAACTTTGTAAGTTTCATCATTTTTTTATCTCTTTCTTTT
>QMUN01000102.1 GCA_003660605.1 Thermococci archaeon | reverse complement strand
GCGAAGAACTATTATACAGATATGGATGAGTTGCTGAGCAATGATGACATTGATGTAATAGACCTTTGTGTTCCGACTTATGAGCATGCAAGATTAAGTATAGACGCACTTGAGGCAGGAAAGCATGTTATATGTGAGAAACCGATGGCAAGAAGATTAAAAGAGGCAAAAAAGATGTTAAAAGCTGCTGAGAAGAGCGGCAAAGATTTGTATATAGCACATCCGAGAAGATTTGATAGAAGATGGAGGGAGATAAAGAAGAACATTAGTTCTGGAAGAATTGGACTCCCAAAATATATAAGGAGATGTGAGAGAAGTTGGCTTCCCTTCCCTTCAAATTCTTGGTACTGGGATAGTGAGAAAAGCGGAGGTGTCTTATTGGATGTGGGAGTGCACTGTGTGGATCTGGTGAAATGGATATTTGAAAGTGAGGTAAAAGAGGTATTTGCAAAGGGGAAAATGATCAGAAAAGAGGCAAAGGAGAATAACACCTATGATCTGGTAACTGTTTTTTTAAAGTTAGAAGAAGAAACGGCATTTATTGATGTAAGCTGGGCATTTCCACAGGCTTATGCACCATTCTACTCCTCCTTAGATATCATAGGAACAGACGGAAGAATGGAGTACAGCGATAAAAATACGAATCCAATGATTGTCGTCAAGGATAAAATCGAACTCCCAAGATATTCTCCACTTTTGTCCACTGATCTGAATGCTTTTAGAGATGAGATGAAGGAGTTTGTGCATTGTATAGAAAAAGGTGAAGAGCCGATTGTAAGCAAAGAAGAAGCATACGAGATATTAAAAATCACACTTGCGGCTGAGGAATCAATAGAAAGAGGAAAGGTGATAAGATGCTGAATATCGGTATTGTGAGTTATGCACATCCCCATGTGCTTAAATATGTCCCAGCGTTTCTAAGTCATCCAAACGTTGAAATAGCAAAGATATGTGGAATTGGTGCAAATATCGAGATAGCAAAAAGAGATGCAGAAAAAATAGGCTGCAAATTTTTTGATACCTTAGAGGAAAAATTTTTCGAAGATTTGGATGCTATATATATAGCCTCAGAACCCCTTAGACACACGGAAATCGTTAAAATGGCATCAGAGTACGGTGTGCACGTCTTATGCGACAAACCAATAGCAGTAAACATGAAAGAAGCTGATGAGATCATAGAAACGGCGAGAAAAGGAGGTATCAAATTTATGGTCCCGTTTAACACACGATGGCAACCCGCTCTTAGAAAGGCGAAGGAACTCATCCAAGGAGATGTTCAGTATATTTATGCAGTAAAGTTTGGGATGAACCCGATAAACATTAGAAACTTTGATACTTCATGGTTTTTTGATCGTGAGATGGCAGGTTTTGGAGGATTTGGTGACATTGGCATGCATATGCTTGATGCAATACGGTTTTTGGTAGAAAGCGATGCAATCAGGGTTTATACGAGGATAGATAAAGATGATTACTTTGGTAATGCAATTATCGAATTTAAAAATGGAGCTTTGGTGCATCTGATAAGTGGCTGGACGAATCCTTTTGGAAAAGCTCCGTGGATGAATGCAACTTTGGAGGTATTAACAGATGATATGGCGATTTTGATAAATAAACCATTATATGAGCCAGTAAGTGATTTTTGTGTATTCAAGGAGCGGGCAGAATTTTCGGATCTGGGAAGAGTAGGTATACCATCCAATGTAAATGAATTTGTGAATAGTATCCTTGAGGACAGAGACCCTATAATAAAAGGAGAAGATGCAAAAGCTTCTCTTGAAATAACGATTGCAGGGTATATATCCTCAAAAAAAGGAAGAGAAGTGAAACTGCCTCTGTGAAATTACATATACTCATCTCAACTTTGGGCAGAACAAAATGTATACATATTCTAAAGCTACAAGTGTCTTCCTCCTCTACAATAAATTTTTTCCTGTTTTTCTGTCAAAGATGTGGATTTTTCTGCTATCAGGTGTGAGCCAAACTTTTTCCCCCATCCTAAGATCTTGGGTGGGACTCGCTATCACTGTAAGTAATTTTCCCTGTACCGTTAAGTGTACGACAAGTTCTTCTCCTATTGGTTCTATAACCTCAATTTTTGCCCTAAACGCGTTTTTTCTTCTGTCTTTTGTAATTGTAATATTCTTAGGCCGTATCCCTAATATGACTCTCGAAGTTTTAGTTTTTCTTATTGCTTTTACCACACTCTCGGGGAGTTTGTATGTAAAGTTTCCAATAGCGATATTACTCCCTTCAACGATGTTACATTCAAGCATATTCATGGGAGGACTCCCGATAAAGTTCCCGACAAATGTGTTCTCAGGATGATTAAACACTCTTTCTGGTGTGTCAACTTGCTCAAGTGAACCATTTCTTATAATGGCTATTCTGTCACCCATACTCATCGCCTCGACTTGGTCATGAGTTACATATAAAGTTGTGACTTTCGATTTTCTTTGAAGGAGCTTAAGTTCTGCCCTCATCTGCAGACGAAGTGCCGCGTCTAGATTACTGAGAGGTTCATCCAATAGGAGAACTTTTGGGTCTATTGCTAAGGCTCTCGCTAAGGCGACACGTTGCCTTTGACCACCGCTAAGTTGATAGGGATATCTATCGATGAGATCCTCGATCTGTACCAGACGTGCTACCTCTTTTACCCTTTCTTTAATTTGATCTGGGGATGCTTTTCTCAATTTGAGGCCAAATGCTATGTTGTCAAATACGGTCATGTGAGGAAAAACAGCATAACTTTGGAACACCATTGAAAGTCCTCGTTGCGCAGGTGGAAGATCGGTGACATCCTTTTCATCTATAAATATTTTTCCTTTATCTACATGTTCTAAGCCTGCCACGCATCTTAGTGTGGTAGTTTTTCCGCATCCGCTGGGACCAAGTAGTACTATAAATTCTCCATCTCTAACATGTAAGCTTATATTATCCACCGCTTTTACATCCTCAAAACTTTTGCAAACATTTTCAAGTCTAACTTCTGCCATATATGTACCTCCATTTTATCTTAAGATTATACCCCACATTCTAAGCAATCGTTTTCTGATGATAAATATAAAGACTATGCACGGCACAAGCATAAAGAAAGCGCTCGCAAAGAGAAAATCGAGCGTTGTAGCTTCCAATCGTGCGACGATGAGTGCTGGGAGAGTTCGGTTATGGAGTGTTAAAAGTGTGGCGGCAAACACTTCATTCCAAGATATTATAAATGCAAAGATCGCAATTGCAGCTATTCCAGGCGCAACTAGAGGTAATGTTGTTCGTCTAAAAGCCCCAAGACGACTGCATCCCAGAACCATTGCTGCCTCCTCAAGTTCTCCTGGCACACTTGCGAAGATACTGTGGGATATTAAAATCGCGAAAGGAAAGGCAAAAATTGTATGTATAAAAGCAACACCAAGAATGCTATCGTAGATACCCAGCCCCATGTAAATTTTGACCAGGGGCACTGCGAGAATTGCGATAGGAAACATTCGAGTTGTAAGTACTCCAACTGTAAAAAGACTTTTACCTTTGAATTTGAAACGAGAAAGAGAGTACCCTGCCGGTATTCCAATAAGGAGAGAGAATACCACAGTTAAAACTGCTACCATAATGCTGTTTTTCAGTCCATTCATAACACCGTAAGATTGAGCGAAACTGATGAATGAGTCAGACGTAAATCTACTCGAAATCAAACCTCTTGGCCATTTATAAAGTTCGAGACGAGGAGTAAAAGTTCCTATTGTAATCAAAATAATCGGCACGAGTACAAAGAGGGAAATAATCACCATTGCAATGTAGCAAATTACTATCTGCTTTTTCAAGCAGACCACCTCGTCCGTAATGATCTCATATAAAACAGGACGAAAGCAGTTGAAATTATCATTATAATTAGAGCGTAAGCAGCGGCAAGGTGGATGTTACGAGTAAAAAATTGAATACGATAGGTTTCGCTAGCAAGTACCGGAAATGCTCGTCCAGCAAGGACCAACACAGGGGCAAACATTTGAAAAGCCAGTACTGTTCTTATAATGAGAGAGGTTCTGATGGTCGGCTTGAGCATGGGTAAGGTAACATACCTTAACTTTTGTAACATACTTGCACCAAAGATGTCCGCAGTATCAAAGTAGTCTTTGTGGATCATTTGAAGTCCTGGGATAATAATTATCATAACTATAGCAGTTGCTCTCCAAATCTCGGTTAATGCAATAGTCATGAAGAGGGTTGTCGGCTCTTCATAGGAAAGATAAATTGCAGGTTGCTTTAAGAACCCTAAAGTATGGAGCATGACATTGAGATATCCCTTTTCAGTAAAAATAGAGAGCCATATGATACCTGCAACAATTTCAGATATGGCGATTGGAATCGCACAAATGAAGAGAAATTTTGAAGAACCAAAAAGTCGCGTATTAACTAATAGAGCTATTACCAAAGCAAGTGCCAGTTGTATTGGTATAATGAAAGCAACCAGTGAGAGGGTATTAAGT
>QMUN01000101.1 GCA_003660605.1 Thermococci archaeon | reverse complement strand
GTGGTTCAGATGGGGGGTTACAGACTTCTGGAACGCAAATCCAAAAAAGACATACTGGCGTGGTGATTATACCTATGTATATGACCGCAATTGGAATCTTAGGGGCGTATGGAGTGATGCGATCGGTGGAAACAAATTCAGTAACAATGTCTATATTTGTGATTATCAAAATCCAGACCTTCCGTGCATATATCCATTCGTTAAAGGGGAAGAAAAGATCCATGATGGGCAATTACAAACTCTTATGGTCGATTGGACTATGTGGAGTGGAAGTGTAGCAGAAGGTAGAGGCACATACGAGAGAAGGATATACACTGAAGGATTCGAAGATATTGAAGCGGGTGGAAAAACATACAGATGCGCAAGAGTAAAGTACTACATGAAGCATACCATTACTTTCCTTTCCCCGTACGATAACGAAGACTGGGGCAAGATTGAATGGATAGAAGAAGGATACCACTGGTATGCAGATATTGGATTGGTGAAAAGTGAGGTCACTATAAAAACGTACTGGTGGGACGAACTGGAGAAAACGGATAAAGTGTCTATAATTCTCACTGGAGTTACACTGCCTTAAACTTTCCATTTTTTTCTTCTATTTTTTTTTCGTCTGTAAGTTCTCGCAACGCAAGCTCAACATCTATTTCGTCCAACGATGTCCTTTCAATTATCTCTTCTTTGCTAAATTCCCCGGATTTCAGGGTCTCAAGTATCTTTTTTATTGTTACGTCGCTGTCTAAAATTTCAAACTCTTCTATTTCTTCTTTTTTCTTTTCCTTTGTTACTTTTGTTTCTATTTTTTCTTTTGGCAATGTTTTTAAATTTTCTATTATCTCCAAATGCCTTAAAAGCCAGAAATTATAGGAAATCTTTTTTATTATTTTTGGTGATATATAAATTTCTTCATTATAATAGTTCAGTTTTCCAATGATATCTACAATATCGCCCTTTTCTATTCCATCCATTCTCCTTACATCATCTCTCCATGTCTTGAGTCTTATTGTCTCAGTTCCGTCATCCAAGATTATGTACGAGTATTTTCCATCTTCTGTTACAAATTTGTCCATCACAGTTCCAAAGGCTCTGATCTCATTTACCTTTCCAAATACTGTTCTAACACATTGATTTTCATCATCCCACTCGCCATTAACTATATCTATAACTCTGAGTTTTCTACATACCATTAACATAGTCTCGGTCTCTTAATTTATATAGGTTAGGTATAGAGAGGTCGGATAAAAAATAAATACTTCAAATATGAATATATTGTATGCTGAAAAAATTCCTCTCACTGTTTATCATAGTACTATTCTCATGTTCATTGGGATGGAGCAATGCGAGAATATCAGCATATTTCGATGTGGAAAAAGCTGTTGAAGAGAATGCGAGTGTGATTTTAACATGGATATCCACCGAAAATATAGGCGTTACGGAAGAAGATCTGGATTACTTAAGAAATCTTAAAAGAGAAGCAAACAGGAATGGAATAAAACTCTTAGTATATCTAGCTCCTCTGGAGATCCAGACACAGAATGTGGATATGAACAGAGACGGGAAGGTGGATAGAGGAAAGAAGAGCATCTATACAGAACACCCGGAATGGATACAGGTGGGAAGAGACGGAAGGAAGGCTGTTTTCTACGGGAATGTAGCTTTCTGGGTCGATAAACACTCAGAAGATGTGTGGATATGTCCAAACGACCCGGAGTATCGGAGTATATTTCTAAAGACTGTGAGAAAAATCGCACCGTGCGTTGATGGCATCTATCTTGATGTCGTTATTTTTTTAAACAGTTTTGGGGACTGGGAAGAGAACTATGCATGTCACTGTGAAGACTGTAAAAGGCTTTTTAAAGAAGAAAAAGGATTGGATATCCCAAAAAATGAATATGGAAACTGGAAAACATGGATATTGTGGAGAGAAGAAAAGATAAAGGAGTTTCTGGAGGATATAAAAAAAGAAGCGAGAGAAGCAAATCCGGATATAAAGATCATTTTGGAGCACTGGCACGGATTTTATGAAGGATTCAAGACCGGATGGTCCATAGATTTAAGAGATACAGTAGATATCATGACTCACGAATACCATGCAGCTACTTATGATACATCTATGTGCGATTTTTACAATCTTTTAAGAGATGTAGCTTTATTGAAATTTTACAGAGACCTTGATAAAGAAAAGCCTTCCTGGATACTTTCTTACTCTGTTAAAGAAACTCAAACTCTTTTGGCAGAGTTGATTTTGGAAACAGGATGCAACCTTTATGAAACAGATTATCCAGACATGGATGGATCTGCGAATCTCGAAAAAAGAAAGGAGATATTTGAATGGATAAAAAAATATGAAGATTACTATTATAATACAGATTCCGTAGCCAAAACTGCTCTATTTTATTCTAAAGAAAGTATAGAGTTTGGAGATAGGGATAGATTCTTTAAAGAGTTTCTTGGAGATTCTATGATGCTTTTACAGCTTCATGTTCCTTATGACGTAATCTTTAGTTATGATGAAATGGAAAAATATGATCTTGTAATATTTCCCTGCATAGAATTTCCAAATATGCAGAAAATTGAGGAGTATATAAACAATGGGGGTAATATTCTGGCAATGGGAAAGAAAATAGGAGATTCCTATTACAAATCTTTAGGAAATATGTATATCTCGAAAACAAATCCTGATTTCTGGGAAGTTACTGAAAAGGAAGATCCTTCCGATGTTCTTTCTGAGTTCAATTCGATCATAGACAATAAAATTTTTTACACAGATGCCTCTGAAAAAATTATAGTACTTCCTTCAGAAAAAGATGATAAAATTATTTTCAGGGTATTAAATTTAGAAGGAGTGAATTCTGAGAGTATAAAACAAAAAGATGTGGATATTACTATTGCTCCAAACTTTAGTTTTGAAAAGATTGAAAAAATAAATTTTCTCGAAAAAGGTCATTCTTTATTTGTTTTTCATAGGAAAACGATAGATATAATCACAAATGAGTATGACTATCCTTCGGCACAGTATTTATCTAATTTTTTAGAACAAAAAGGAATAAAAACGTATATAAAAAATTATATAGACAAAAGCTCTGAAAATATTATAATATTAGGAGGACATAGAGCTGAAAATACGGGAGAAACGACTAAAAATATTCTAAATAACGAAGAGATGCAGAATCTTGAGAAAGAGGATTATAAAAACATATTTTTCAAAAAAGACATCTGGAAAGAGGATCAAAAAATAGTTGTAGTAGCAGGGAATGATAGAGAAGATACAAGAAATGCAGCAGAGCAATTTAATAATAATATTTTAAGGTACTTTGAAAATATAAAAGCTGTGCAGATAGAGTTAGAAGATTTTGAGATAGAAGATCTGGATAAACTTAAGGAAACAGGAGTAAATACTATATTTTTAAGAGTATTTGATTACGAAGGGAAAGGAGTTTATTTCAAAACGGAAAATGCTCCTGTGATAAAAGATCTTTTAAAAGAAGTTGTTGCAGAAGCTAAAAAAAGAGATATAAATGTTTATGCATGGATGACTACGTTAAATATGCCATGGATACTTGAAGAACACAGAGATTGGGCAGTTCTGGACGATGAATATAACCCTAATACAAACTGGTACGAGAGAGTTTCTCCTTTTATTCCTGAGTTCCAGGAGTATCTTGTCTCTCTATACAGAGATTTGGCATCTTATGATATTGACGGAATAATGTTCCAGGATGATCTATACCTCGCAGATAACGAAGATTTCAGTAAATGGGCTATAAAAGAGTATGAAAAAGATGGAAAAAATTTAGAGTGGAGTAAATGGAAAGCTCGGAAGTTACTGGATCTTGCAGAAAAGATCATTGAAGAATCAAAGAAGATAAATCCTGATTTAAAATTTGTTCTCGATACATATTATGACTCTGTTATAGATCCAGGTAATGGAATAGAATGGTTTTCTCAGGACATTATTGGTGCAAAAGATTATTTCGATTATTTTGCGATAATGTCGTATCACAAACAGATAGCAGAGGAAAATGATCTGAGTACAAAGGAATCATTAGAGTTTCTAGAAAATATAAGTTCTGAGGCGAGAGAGATTCTTGGAAGCAAAGCTATAATGAAGATCCAGGTCTGTGACTTTGGTACATACAGTATTTTACCTTCTTCAGAGATCGAGGAAGCATTTTTCCATATTTTCAAAGGTGGAGTCCCGAATATTTGCTTTTACTATTACAGAGATGACATTCCTTTTAAAGTTTTTAAAAGATATTTTCTAAATTCTAGGGCTTTTTAGTCATTAAAAGAACTATAAGAACACATATTACTATACATGCCAAAATTCCTGCGTAGATCAGAGGTGTGTAACTCTTTGTTGGGGTAATTGGATACGTACTCGGCGGTAATGTTGTTGCCAGAGTAGTCGTGGGTGGTAAAGTCGTAGGTTTCTGTGTAGTCTGAGGCGGTAATGTTGTCGGGGCCAGGGTGGTGGG
>QMUN01000100.1 GCA_003660605.1 Thermococci archaeon | reverse complement strand
GTATTATGCGCCGGGACCGGTATCTCTTTCAAACTTTACATGCATGCATATCTACAATAATGATTTCGATCTCATGTTCTCACGTTCTATAAATCCATCGCCATTAGAAATTCCTGTCCCATTTCAGCATCAGGCTCGTATAAACTTTCCGAATATAGGAGAGAGTTTTACATTTGATGATTTTGAATACTGGGATAATGGAACTCTTCAGCCTGACGAGTTTCGTATATCGGGAAAATACGAAGGGGGAGAGATAAACTTGACAGGGGAAGTCTATGGTTTCTGGCCTGAAAAATGGAAAGTAGGCAAGGGATCATGGTGGGGTGAAGATGGAAAGCACACATGGGGTCGTGCATTTATAAAATGGAGCGGAATGATAACACTTCATGGTGAAACTTTAAAGATCGATGCCAACGGAGTCGGAGAGTTCACTAGATATGAGGGAGGGAAATGAAAAAAGCAATATTTTTGATCTTCATAGTTTCTGTATCCATAATACCAGAGATAGAAATGCAAGAGGATGGATATTTTTTTATGAAAGATGTAAAGTTTGGAGGGGAAAACCTTCTGAAAGATATGAAAATAGAAAATGAGGGATCTTATGTGGACAGAGGCGATGAGATAAGGATCGAGGTCTATGATAAAAATGGATACGCAGATCTGAGATACTCTGTAAATCTTCTGGAAGGGGATTACCATCTGTCTTTTCTTTCAAGATGCGAGAATGGATTCATTGATGCAAGATGGAATCTGGCTTCCTGTTATGTAAACGAAGAAAAGGTATGCGATATAGCATACACTCTCCACAGCTACAAAAGAATCACAAGAAAACTTCATTTAAATGGAGATACAAAATTGAGATTCCATTTTGAAAGTGTGATACCAAATACAGATAAATTTGTTATCTATATAAAAGATATTTCATTAACAGAGGATCCTACAGAGGAGATAATCTTTAAAGAAGATTATAAAAAATGGCATGATCTTGAGTTCAATATAGAAACTAAGGATTTTGGAGAGTACAAAGAGTATAGAGGAGCTGTAAAGAACCTCAGCAACGAAGAGAGGTGTGTGGACACAGGATTTTTTGTACCTCTTGATGTTTCAGAATGGGTATGGTGGGACGATATAAGAAATTACAGAGTTGTGGATAAAGGTTTATATCAGTATACGATGACAGCGGATGAAACGGCAGATATGCCTATAAGTATATACCCGTTATCAGCATTGAATAATAATGAAAAAGGATTATCGTTCGGAATAGATCTGAAAGATCCCTCTGTATACCATATATATTACGATGCAGAGAAAAAAAGATATGGAATAGTCTTCAATCTTGGTCTTTTACCTTATGGAGAAACGAATTTTAAGTTTATAACCTATGAGTATGAACCTGAATGGGGGTTCAGGGCGGCACTTCAAAAATATTATGATATATATCCTGAAAATTTCTCCGGAAAACTCGATCTTATAGGACAATCAGATCCTCCAGAAGAAATGGAGAATCCAAGAGGATATGGCTTTTTAGGAGTTCAGGATGCTCTGATGTTTGATGAGAATCATGTTAAGAAGGTGTATCCTTTCTACAAAGAGAAAAATCTCATGATATTCCTTTACACATTACCCTGGGCAGATGAGCCTTCTGGTGATATGAAAACAGAGCCTCCTCCAACTTATGATGAAGCTCTGCTCTATCAACAAAAGAGAGGAGAAGATAAAGCATGGTACTCAATGAAATCTTATGGAGCTAAAGAATCATTTGTCTACGAGACAAACGGGGATATCATGTTATCGGATATGATGGTTGCAGGATGGAGACCTGATGTATGGACTGTAAGGTTTCCTCTGAACCTTGATCCTGAGGGAGGAATAGCAAAAACGATGATGAGATCCTATATAATCCCTGCATTAGAACTCGGAGAGAAGTATGGATACACCCTGAACATAGAGATGGATAATTTTATGAAGGAGAGCTTTTTTCTGGATTCAAATATAAAGGAAAATTACCATTTAACTTACAGTTTCAATACCTATACGCCTGCTGTTCATCTATTTTCAAAAGATGTGGAGTATTTAAAATATCTCGATAAATATCTGGAAGAGAACTATTCGGGGTCTCTTTTATCCGCGAACTGTGTCTCAAAGGCAAGTTTCGGGTATGTATATCTTGACGCCATTCCATTTGAAACAAGCATGATGGGTTTTAACTGGGGAGATGAGGAGTATAATTTCAGGAGAATTATGGCATACCATAAACCGGTATCTGCTCATTATGCCTATCATGGAGGGGAATTGAAATTCGGAGATATAGAAGACAAACTAAGATATTTTATGGATACATGTACATTTTACGGGATATATCCAGCGATTCCCAAGATCTTGAAAGTCTTAGATAATAAAGAAAAAGCTTTGAATCTTTACAGAAAATATGATCCGATACTTCAAAAACTATTTTATGCAGGATGGGAACCTATAACATACGCAGAATCCGATGTATGGGTGGAAAGGTTTGGAAACAACTATTTCACGCTGAGGAACGATTCTGAAGAAAGAAAGGAATTCATCCTGAAAATAGGCATGGATAAACTGGGCATAGAAGATTTCTATATAAGAGAACTTTTTTCCAACTCCGAGGTAAAATACACCATAGAAGATGGAAAGATAGTTTTGAAGGGAGAGATAGAGAATATCAAGGTTTTTGAGATATGTGAAAGAGAAACGCCAAAATCATTTCCAACTACACAAGCTCCACGATCAATATATATCGGAATCTTTGGGAGTGTAATAGTACTAATATTTCTTGTATTTTATGTTGTGAGAAAAAAATAATTAAAATTTTCTAGATTTACTCTTACCCACTCTCAGAGGATTGAGATCTTAACTTCTCGATCTCTTCCGCGATGTCCTTTTCTATTTTTGTGAATTTTTTATCGACTTCTTCTTCAGGAACTATCTTCATCCTTGCTATCTCTTCTTTTACCTTCATTTTTGCTATATCCTCGAATTCTATGGAGTCTATTACATTCAAAAGTTTTTCATAGAACATTAAACATATTCTAAGCATCCACACCTGCTTTTTCTGTGAACAGTATGTGTCTATCTTATGAAACGCATTCTGCTGGAGAAAATCCTCTCGCAACATTTTTGCTACCTCCAGTAGGAGTCTTTCTTTTTTAGGTAACGCATCTGGACCAACTAACTGTACTATTTCCTTTAATTCTTCTTCCTTCTGTAGAATCTGCATTGCTTTTATCCTCAATGAAGACCAGTCCTTGGAAACATTGTCCCACCAATTTTTTACATCGTTGAGATATAAAGAATAAGAAGTTAGCCAGTTTATAGATGGAAAATGTCTTCTGTCCTTTAATTCTCTATCCAATGCCCAGAAAACTTTTGTAACTCTCAATGTGTTTTGCGTAACTGGCTCTGAGAAATCTGATCCCGGAGGCGAAACAGCTCCTATTATCGATAGAGATCCCTCCTTGCCATTTAATGTTACTACTCTTCCAGATCGCTCATAGAACTCTGCTAACTTTGAAGCCAAATATGCAGGATACCCCTCTTCTCCTGGCATCTCTTCCAGTCTTCCCGAAATTTCTCGCAATGCCTCGGCCCAACGTGACGTCGAGTCTGCCATTAATGCCACATTGTAACCCATATCCCTGTAGTACTCACCTATTGTAACGCCTGTATATATAGACGCTTCTCGCGCAGCTACGGGCATGTTTGAGGTATTTGCAATCAGAACAGTCCTCTCCATGAGAGGTCTTCCTGTCTTCGGATCTTTTAACTCTGGAAACTCTGTCAGTACATCTGTCATCTCATTCCCTCTTTCACCGCAGCCTACATACACAACTACTTCTGCATCCGCCCATTTTGCAAGCTGATGCTGTATGACCGTTTTTCCAGTCCCAAAACCGCCGGGAATAGCAGCTGTTCCTCCCTTTGCAATAGGGAAAAAAGTATCGAGGACTCGCTGTCCGGTGAGTAGAGGTATGGAAGGCTCAAATTTTTTTATCACAGATCTTGGTTTTCTCACGGGCCATTCATGATACATTTTTATATCTTTATCTTCTGTCTTGGCCACAGGATCATCTATACTAAAATCACCTTCTTCTATATACTCCAACTTACCTTCCCCAAAATCTGGAGGAACAAGAATTCTATGCTCTATTAACTCTGTTTCCCTAACATATCCTATTATATCTCCAGATTTTATTTTATCGCCCTTATTTTTCAATGGAACAAAATGCCATTTTTTTTTCTGTATCAAAGGCTCTACCTTCACCCCCCTCTTAATAAAATCCCCTATCTGGTCTCTTATTAAATTCAAAGGCCTCTGAACACCGTCATATATACCCGAAGTTAATCCTACTCCTAATTTCACGGATAACGGTCTGCCGGTGGGTATTATCTTTTCTCCGGGTTTTAAACTCGTAGTATCCTCATAAACTTGAATGATAGCTTTATCCCCATATAACTGAATAATCTCACCC
>QMUN01000099.1 GCA_003660605.1 Thermococci archaeon | reverse complement strand
TGGTACTTCTATGTTGACAAAGATGCAGGAAGTGTATCGGGAACTGTAACAACTGGAGGTACTACACCTCTTGGTGATGTAATAATAATGGCATTTATCATAGAAGACTGGGGCAGGATAGAAAAAGTAGGAGAAACTACAAGCTTAGCTAACGGAACATTCTTACTTTCGCCGCTACCTTCGGGTGTTGCAATGGACATAGCTTTCTATAAACAGGGATACAAAGCAGATTCACTGCATATTACTCTAAGTGCAGGAGAAGCGCTCACAGGACAGACAATGGATTTAGAAGCAGGAACAACGTACACTATACCATTAAAGACGGGATGGAATCTTATCTCGTTACCATTGATAATAGATGAAGATACGCCAATCCCAGCGATATTCTATCCGATAGAAGGTAAATATACGAGAATACATCTGTGGGATGCGAGCTCAGGCTATTATGTAAACTACAGAGTGACGCCAGATGTGACGCATCAGAACGAGTTTAAATACATGAAAATGAATATAGGGTACTGGGTATATGCTACGGAAGATGTGAACTTTGTACTTTCAGGTGTGCAGAACAATGGTGCAAAATCAGTAACTCTGTACCACGGCTGGAACATGATGGGATATGCATTCACCGTATCAAAGACGATATCGACAGCGATAACAGCTAACTACGATAAGCTTAATCTCATGTGGAGATGGAATGCAGTTACCGATACCTACGAACTGTTCGATCCATGGGGTAGATTCACAAATCAGTTCACGACATTCACTCCAGGATACGGATACTGGGTATACGCCGAAGAAGATACTACAATAACTATCCAATAAATTTATAAATGGAGACTAAGAGGAGATAGAATGAAAAAGATACTGTGCACAACATTAATATTTTTTCTTTTTTTAAGCTTATTTTTGGAAGTAAGTTCTGAAGTTCTTTTGATTACTCCTGATAATCCAGATGAAAAGACCTTTCCGGGGGGGGAGATAGAGTATAAAATAATTCTCGATTATACGGGTGCAGAAAAGCCTCCAAAGACTCATACATATACACCTCCTCCCACCACACCTCCGGAAACACCAGAGCCACCGCCAGATCCTCCGACTTCTTCGTCTACACATTTGGAAATTGGGGCAAAGAGGGCTACTGTAAAGTTTTCACTTTCTAAAGTACCGGAAGGATGGGATGTTGATTTCAAGTATGGTATAGATACTTATGTCATAGAGCCGGGAGATAAAAAAGAAGTTTTTTTGATAGCAAAAGTCCCAAAAGATACGGAGATAGGAAAATACGAGATAGAGGTGAAAGTACAGTCAGACGTAGGTGTTTACGATCCTTTAAAACTTAAAGCTGAGGTTTTAGAAAAAGATCTGGAGGTATTAAGTATTCAGTACTCTCCGGAAGATCCCAAGGATGGAGAAATAGTCAGTGTAATGGCACAGGTAAGAAATAACTCTCCCGATGATAGAGATGTCAAGACGAGACTCTTGGTAGATTACAATACAGTAGAGTATCAAACTATTCCCATACCCTCGGGAGATACAAAAAGTGTAGTTTTTACGTGGGTAGCTGTGGAAGGGGATCATAAATTAGGCGTCCATGCCATGGAGATCCCGGGCGAACCCGATAAATCGAATAATGCTCAATATGTGGATATAACTGTAATCAAGCTTCCTATAGGAGAAGCAGACGCACTATTCCAGAAAGCTAACACTTATTATTATAACGGTGAGTTTGCAAAAGCAAAACAGTATTATAATTTAGCTAAGGAGTTATACGAACAGATACCGAATCAGGATAGGATAGATCAATGTAATTTGATGATAGGAAACTGTAATAAATATTTACAGGCATTGGCACTTATAGGTCAGGGTGAAGATGCTTTTGAAGCAGGAGATTGTGACAAGGCTATAGAGTTATACAATCAGGCTATCTCTATTTATGAGGAGTTGAAAGATACTTCCAGAATGGAAGAGGCCAAAAATAGACTGGAAGAGATAGAGGAAGCATGTGCTCCTCCTCCAACAACTACGCCACCACCTCCCACTTTCTTTCAGAAATATAAAACATACTTGGCAGCTTTAGTTGTTATAGCATTATTGCTGTTTTTGTATTTCATGACCACAGCAAAGAAGCCCAAAAAGAAAAAAGAACCAGAAAAAGTTATTCCAGCACCTGTAATAAAAGAAAAGGTAGCGGAGAAGGAAGAAAAGAAAGAGGAAAAACCAACTATGGCTGAAAAAGAAAAACTCTTAAAACTGCATAACGGTACTGAAAAAATACTGAAGACTTTCACCCCTGAATACATAAAAGATCATATTGAGGAAGCTGTAGATGTTTACTCTGTACTTATAAAAGAGAGAAACGAAATGAAACGCGGCATAGATCCAGAACTTGAGGAAAAGATAGAGAAAAACATTAAAGCGATAGAGGAGAAGATTTTCAGCCAGTTATAACAGAAATTCTTTTGAGAATTTCTGCATATTTTTCTCTTTAAAAAGATTATTAAATGTCATGATAGATATAGTGATGGTGATAAAATGAAAAAGAAAAAGATGATCGGTGTTTTGGTACTATTAGTCTTTTTAGCGGCGTGTATAGAAATTCCAGAAAAAAAAGAGACAGTAAAAGAAGAAACAGCACCTCCTCCAGATTACAGTATATATGAAGAAGAATATCAAAGAGTAATGAATGAGATAGAGAAAAGTTTCTTGGAAGGAGAAAAAGACGGTGAAATAGCTGTACTGAGAATATATGGGATATTAGATGTGGAAGATGTTCTTCCAATAACAAAAAAACTTAGAGAAATTGAAGAAGGTGATGCTGAAGGAGTTATTCTGTGGATAGATTCCCCAGGAGGGAGCGTGGCTGCAGTGACCCAGATAACGTATGAAATTCTTAGATTCAAAGAGAAAAAGCCAATCGTAGCGTATATAGGAGGGTATGGAGCTTCAGGTGCTTACTATATATCTTCAGTATGCAATAAAATAATAGCAAGAGATGATGCGGATGTCGGGAGCATTGGGGTCATATATGTACATGTTGATGCTTCGGAGTACTACAGACAGTATGGATTTGAGTTTGATATTATAAAGACAGGAGAGCATAAAGATGCGGGAGCAGACTGGAGATCGCTTACAGATGAGGAGAGAGAATGGATCAAAAACTCTGTTTACGATGCTTTTTACAGATTTGTTTTTACAGTGGCGAAAGGCAGAAACTTGAGTTATGATTATATAATAAATTATGCGGATGGATTGACATGGAGTGGAAAAGAAGCTTTAAATGCAAAACTTATAGATGCTGTAGGTAATTTCGACACAGCTATAGATGAGATAAAGAACCTTACAGGTCTCAGCAATCCAGAACTTGTCTTTATTGAAGAAGAGTCTTCTGAGACTTCAGAAGGCTGGGATGCGCTGAGGTATCAGCTGTCTTCAAGTTTGATCATAGACAACTAACCAAAAATATTTATACTATGAGTATGCAGTTATACTATGTTGGGTTCATTAGAGAAAGAGATAATGGAGATCGTATGGACAAAGGGAGAGGTAGATGCAAGGCATGTTCAACAAGTTATCAGAGAAAAAAGAAAGATAGCTTATACCACAGTGAATACCGTTCTATCAAGGCTTGTGGACAAGGGGCTTCTTAAATCAAGAAAGGTAAGAGCAAGAGGGGGTTTTAAATATGTCTATTCTTCCACAAATACGAAAGAAAGCTATGAAGAAGAAGTGATCGATTCTACATTCAATAAACTTCTAAAAAGCTTCGGGAAGGTAGCAATAAAATATTTTTCAGAAAATTTAGATCTGTCAAAAAAAGAGATTGAAGTTTTGAAGAAAAAGCTGGAGGACCTGGATAATGAATAGTCTCTGCCTGATTATTTATTATACATTTTTAACTGTAATAATATTTCTTATAAACGAATTACTTATAAATATTTTCGATCCCTCTATACAGACAAAGAATATGATTCATAAATTAACTCTAATCTCATTTTTCACTGTTTTTGCAATAGTTCCTTTTAAGATAATTCAGGGACTGATAATAGAAGGGTATCATATTGTAAAAGGAGATTCTGTTATAATATTGGCACACAAGATAGGGTATATCACTGAATACACGAATTTTGCTTATTTAACGGTATTATTATTCTCAGCTGTATTCTTTTCTTTTCTGTTCGTGATCTTTTTCGATAGGAATCTGATGCACAAACTTTATCGTTTGCATCCTTTTGAAAACAGATTAATAGAAAAGAAACTTCAGAAACTTTCAGAGCAGATGAATCTCGAGCCGCCAAAACTCTATCTTGCCAAAAATTCTCTTGATGTTTTTGTCTTCGGTCTAAAACCTAAACTTGCCTTAGGAGAGGAGTTTATAAAAAAATGTACGGAAAAAGATCTTGAAATCGTTCTGAAACATGAGTTGTGGCATATAAAAAACAAGGATATCCTTGTGAAGGTAATAAGTCTATTTTTAGAGATACTCTTTTTCTACAAC
>QMUN01000098.1 GCA_003660605.1 Thermococci archaeon | reverse complement strand
CTTTAAGATAAACTACCTTTATATCTCCAGCCCATATATCCTTCCCTGCTATTATGTCCCCATCTATATTAAGATAACTTCTGATTGAATAATCCAATTCGGGACTGTAGACTTCTACATACTCTTTTGTGAGTTTGATCTTATATAAATATCTATTTATCTCCTTAGGAATCTGCAATTCCTTTACAATTTCTACGTGAGGAGCATCTATATTTTTTCCTGACAGATACGTTTCCGTTATTCCCCTGACAACATACTCTCCTATCTCCTCCATTTGTGCCTTCGTATTTCTTGTATTTACTTTACCCTCCAACTCACTCATAGATGCATAGACAAAACTCACTAAAAAAGCTCCCAACATCATTAGAATTATGGCATCCGTTATATTCATCAAAGCTTTTTTATTCATTATTATCTATTCTCCTTAAATCTTTTTTAAACTTTCGAAAATGATCGCAATACTTTTTAGTAGAGAAGATAAATTAATCTCATGAAAGTTGTTTTTTTAGGAACTGCAGCATCTAAACCTACAAAGGAAAGAGGGCTTTCCTCCATAGCGTTACAGTATAAAGGCAATGTAGTTTTGTTTGACTGTGGAGAAAATGCACAGAGGCAGATGCTTTCTATAATAAAGCCTTCAAAGATATCTTCAATGTTTTTAACCCATTTTCACGGGGATCATATCTTAGGTATTCCGGGATTGTTAATGACCATGTCTTTAAACGAAAGAAAAGAGCCTTTATATATATATGGTCCGAAAAAAACAATTTATTTTCTCAAAAATTTTTTTAAATCTGGATATTTTGGAATAACTTTTGATGTAATTATAAAAGAGCTGAAAGATAAAGATATTGTTGACTTTAAGGAATTTTATGTCCGATCTTTTGAGACTAATCATGGTGTTCCTTCCTTAGGATATGTTTTTAAAGAAAAAGACAGGAGAGGAAGTTTCATAGAAGAAAAGGCAAAAAAACTTGGGATAAAAGGAAGAATGTTTGCAGAGTTAGAAAAAAATGGAGAAATCTATCTTGGTGGTAGAAAAATAACACTGGAGGAGGTAACAGATCCGAAAAAGATAGGAAAATCGATTGTTTATACAGGCGACACTCTCCCTGTAGATATACCTTTTGAAGAATGTGATCTATTAATTCACGACGCCACATTTTTGAATGATCAGGACAGGAATGATACATACCATTCTACAGTAAAAGAAGCCTGCGAAACAGCTGTTAAAATAAAGGCAAAAAAACTTGTTCTGACGCATATAAGCCAGAGATATAGCATTGGCGAGATTCAGGAAGAAGCTTGGAAATATTTCGAAAATACGATAGTTGCAGAGGATTTTATGGTGATTGAACTTTGATTAAAGAATTTTTTTCAAGGAAAAGAAATATAGAGGAAAGAAAAGAGTTTTTTAAAAAAATTAGAAAGTATCTTATAAAAACAGGAGATTCAACTTATACATATAACGATCCTCTTTTTCAGGAAACGATGCATTCTCTTACAGGGGCTTATGACGAAAGTGTCCACAAGTTCTGCATACCTTCAGAGATTCAGAAAAGAAAATATCTCCTGGATCTTTTCTCTGGATTCGGATACAACGCTGCCGCCGCCCTGGAGCTCAATCCAGGATTAAAGATAGATATGATCGAAAAGAATCCAGAAATACTTGCATTAGGTTTATTGATTCCTGAAGTATGTGAAGCTCATAAAATAATAAAAGCTGCGATCGAATCTTCACTCTATAATATAGGATTTATAAAGAACAGAGTCTATGAGACACCAAAAAATATACGTCTCTTTGTAGAAGACGCATTGAATTTTAGATATGAAAATAATTATGATGTCATTTTTCATGATGCATACTCTCCAAAAAGGAACTGGAAACCCTATTCTTTAATTTTTTTTAAGAAATTGTACAAAGTTTTGGATGAAAATGGAGTTTTACTTACATACTCTTCCTCTTCGCCAATGAGATCAAGCCTTTTAGAAGCAGGTTTTTATATTTGGGGAACCGAAGCATATAAAAGAAAGAGATCAGGAACGATAGCATCTAAAAGAGATCTAAAACTGAAAAATCTGTCGAGAGAAGAAGAAAGAGTGATCTCTTTAACTGATCTCGGAATCCCCTATGTCAAAAATAGAGATGATCTCAGAGAAAAGCTGAGAAATAAAGTTCTATTTTCATCTTCTGTAAAACAATGTTTTGAAAATATCTACAATTTCGGAGAAAAGTTTCAGATCACAGATGCAGAAAAAAATAAGGCTGAAAGAAGCATAAAAAAGATGGAACTTACAAAAAAGGAGATAATTTATGTAGTATGCCCACAGTACGAAAAATGCATCTGTGGAAAATGCTCCAGAAGATATGAAAACACTACTGAGAGAATAAAAGAGATGCGATACAGACTTTTAAAACTCAAAGGAATAAATGTGAAAGATTTTATAACTCATTTTTTCGAAAGATTTAAAACTGACAAATGCATAGTACTTATATAGAACAACAACGATGCCAAGGTGTCAGTAATGCAAAAGCAAGATTCATCGGTTTTAGAGTTTTTAGAGGATCTTTTAGGAAAAGGAGGTCTTGAAATTGCTTCTCTTATTGAAAAAAAGGAGGCAACTGACGAGGAAATAGCAGAAAAGTTAGAAATAAGGATAAATGTAGTTAGAAGAGTTCTTTACAGACTTTATGAGAATAGGCTTGCTACTTACAAAAGAACTAGAGATAAAAATACAGGCTGGTACGTTTACTACTGGAAGCTCAACTTGGAGAATGCGCCAAAGATCCTGAACTCTATAGAAAAAGATTATATTCAGCATCTTAAAGAAACCTTAGAGTACGAGGAAAACAACATGTTCTTTTCCTGTACAAACTCCTGTAATAGATACACATTTTCAGAGGCAGAAAAACTTGAGTTTAGATGCCCGGATTGTGGTGAAACTCTTGAGTATCATGATAACTCTGAATTGATAAAAACACTGAAACTGCAGATAGAAGAGCTGGAAGGCAAAAAAAAAGGAGATAACGGGAGAAAATAGGATGCTGAGAAAAGATGCCCTGGAATTGTTAAAAAAAGAAGGCTGTTCCGAAGATATTATCAGACATTCCGTTACTGTCAGTGAGAACGCTTTAAAAGTTGCCAAGAAGATCAATGATAAAATAGACGAAAATGTTGTGGAGATAGGAGGATTGCTCCACGACATAGGAAGAAGCAAGACTAACTCAGTTTTCCACGGCATAGAAGGTGCAAAAATCCTGAAAAGGTATAACATAGATCCTGTTTTTATAGATATATGCAAAAACCACCTGGGTTCCGGCATAGAAAGAGAGGAGGCAGAAAAACTCGGGCTTCCAAAAGGAGATTACATTCCAAAAACAAAAGAAGAGAGGTTAATAGCTTATATAGATAATCTGGTGATAGAAGATAGGCTTGTAAGTTTTGATGATGCCTTAAAAAACTTCAAGAGCAGAATAAAGAACCAAAGATCAGTAAAAAGATTTCTGGAGATGCATAGGGAGTTCGGGAAGTATCTGTAAGGAACCTAAACAACCTATTTTAATACAATGCACGTACTAAATTTATGAAGGTTTTTTATGATGAGCGGATGCTTGAGCACAAGCAGGATTATTTTCACCCGGAGAAAAAAGAGAGATTGGAAAGATCAAAAGAAGTTCTGGATGAGAACGGAATAAAAACATACAGACCCAGAGAGTTCGATGAAGAGATATTTAAAAAAGTACATGATGAGGAGTATTTAGATTTTTTAAAAAAATTCAGAGGATATTTAACACCTGACACCATTGTCAGGGAAAATACATATGAAATAGTGAAAATATCAGCTTTTTGTTCATTGAGTGTTGGCGAAACTCTTTTAAAGGGAGAGAATGCATTTGCGTTGAACAGACCTCCTGGACATCACGCGTGCAGGAAAAACGGGGGAGGTTTCTGCTATTTGAATAATATCGCTATAGCTGCTCATTATTTGAAAGAAAAGGGAATAGAGAGGGTATTCATCCTTGATTGGGATGGACACCATGGAAATGGCACTCAGGAAGCATTTTACAACATAAACTGGGTCTATTATCTGTCGATACATCAAAAGGGGATATATCCATTTACTGGGTACGAGCATGAAACGGGAGAGGGAGAAGGAAAGGGATTTAACAGAAATATTCCCGTACCGTACGGCATTGGGGATAAAGATTATTTAAAAATATTTGACAAGATAGTTTTAAAAGAGATTGAAAATTACAAACCTGATCTTATTTTGATCTCGGCTGGACAGGATTCTCATAGGAACGATCCTTTAGTTGGACTGAACTTGTCAACAGAGTGTTACGGTACTTTTATTAAAAAGATAAGAGATTATACGGTAGGTGCTGTATTGGAAGGAGGTTATGATTTAAACAGCTTAGCGTATTCAAATCTGGAAATAATAAGAGAGATGAGCATTTGATAATAAATCCTTTTAAACCCGAGTATCAGAAATATCTGCAGATAGATCTTAATAAAATACCAAAAAAAATAATTGAGTTATCTATAAAT
>QMUN01000097.1 GCA_003660605.1 Thermococci archaeon | reverse complement strand
TGCGCCCTCTTTGATATGCTCTGGAGTATCGGAAGTTGGTTTTGCCCAGGATAAAAATGCTACATCTTTTATTTCCTTTGATAATCTTGTCATTTCATGAATTGCTGATTTCTGTATCTGCATAATTCTATTTGATATTCTCCAGTCATCTTTCATTTCATTCATGCTAATATCTATGTGTAACTCATAATATAAACTTTTTCAAAATATGACATATACCATTTTGTGAATTTTCTATCTCTTTATAATCTCTTCACCATGGGCAAAAACACGGACACTTTCTTTTTATATTCCTCGTATTTTTCTGCTCTTCCATTGTAGTAAAACATCATTTCTTCTTCGATTTTATTACCCATGAATTATTTCACCTTTCACTTCTCAGAATAAAGACACATTTTGTCCCCCTTCATCCTTTATTATACAAAGCAAAAAAGTCTTATCCTTCATCTTTACTTGCTTTTTCTGGGAGAGGATATTTAATTACCGTAGAAGAATCGAATGTAGAAAGGAAAAAGTTTTTTGTCAATTTTATCGCACTTGTTGGACATATGTCCTGACAGAGCCCACAAAAACAACACTTTCCAAGATCTGTCTTCGGATATTTTTTTGGATATTTATCTTTGTATTCTTTAGGCATTTCTACCATTTCTATTGCTCTATTAGGGCATATTTTAGCACAAAGTCCACAGGAAATACATTTATCGATATTATATGCATGTTCTCCTCTGTACCCATCGGGGATAGGAATGGATTCGTGAGGAAATCTGACAGTCATCGGTTTTGAGAAAAGATTTTTAATCAACTTGGGTATCACATCTACTTTCATTTTATCACCTATCTAAATCTGCTGGACACACATTTAAACTCCAGTAAATAGCCGGCACATCTGCGATCTCTGCTCCTTTTAACAGATGTTCAAGTACAGGTATCATATGCAGGAAACTGGGACCACGAATTTTTACCCTGTATGGTTTTGTACCACCGTCACTCGCCATGTAAATTCCTGCCTCACCTCTTGCCACTTCATTACGAACATATACTTCTCCTTCAGGTATTTTTATAGCTAATTTAGGTTTTTTAAATTCTTTCGCTATAAAATCACCATCAGGTAGATTATTTAATGCCTGTTTTACTATATTTATAGATTGTTGGATCTCCTCTAATCCTATCCAGTATCTTGCGTACGCATCTCCTTCTTTTCTAACAGGTACTTCAAAATCCAATTTGTCATACACTTCATAAGGTTCATCTTTTCTAACATCCGTTTTCATCCCCGATGCTCTTAATACGGGTCCTGTTGCTCCTAATCTTATTGCATCTTTTAATTCTAAGACTCCAACATCTTTCATTCTATCTAAGTGAAATGGATTTTCCATTTTTTCAAACTCCAGCATTTCTTCCATCTTCTCCAGAACTTTTAGTATCTTTTCTTCGGCACCTTCGGGAAGATCTCTTCTTACCCCTCCTGGGCATATATATCCAGCTGGATAAACCCTTCCTCCCGTTATCATTTCAAACAAATCTAGGATATAATCCCTGTATCCAAAAGCTATTTTGAATCCTGTATCAAAACCTGTCCCCATTGAGACTACACCATACCAGATAATGTGGGATTGGATCCTCGATAGTTCCGCCATTATCACCCTTATATATTTTGCTCTTTCTGGTATTTCAATACTCATCAATTCGTCCACAGCCTCAGCATGAACAAGATTCCAATTTAGCGGTTCTAAAACGCAGATTCTATCTGATAGTACAGCATTCTGTATTGGTATTCTATATTCCATCAATTTTTCAAATCCTCTGTGAAGATATCCCGGATCTGCTCTGGCAGATACTATTCTTTCACCATCCACTTTCAATCTAACAGAGAAATTCCCTGAGCCTGGATGTGCAGGACCAAAAAACAGTTCATACTCATTTTCACTGATAGATTCCATCTCCATTGATTACACCTCTTCAAAATAAATGTTTTCTCTTTCATTTTTCTTGTTGTAATACTTTTCTCTGACATATTTTCCCCAATCGAAATCCTTTCTAAATGGAGGAGGACCTTCCCAATCTTCCAAGAAAAGAGGAGATAAATCATTATTTCCTTCAAATTCCACCCCAAACATTTCGTGCATCTCTCTTTCATGTATCTGAGCGTTCTCTCCCCATATAGGAACAACAGAGTTTATATTCTGATCATCTCTATCTATCCTTGTTTTTAAAGTGAGAAGGATTTTATCTTTATATGACCAGAGATGATAAGTTACTTCGTACTCCCCATCTTTTAACCAATCAGTTACAGATATGGCAGAGAGATGTTCAAATCCTATTTCTTTTACAAATCTACATAAATCTATCAAATCCTCTTTATTCACTTTTATCCATATCCTCTGTTTCTTCTGTATTTTCCCTTCAACTTCAAATTTTGCACTAATTTTATTCAGAACATCTTTTTCCATTTAATCCATCTCCTCAACATGTTTGAATATCTTTCCACAAGCTTCAAATACCGCTTCAGGTCGTGGTGGACATCCAGGTATATACATGGTAACGGGTATATAATCTTCTAACCTCTTTATCGTATTATAAGAATCCCAGTACATACCTCCAGTCATAGTACATGATCCCAAAGCGATTACTACCTTTGGATCAGGCATCTGTTCGTATATTTTCTGAGCTCTTCTCATCGATTTCAGAGTTTGATACCCCGCAATAAACAAAACATCTGCATGTCTCGGTGTTCCCACAACGATCATACCAAATCTCTCCATGTCCCATCTTGATCCAACTACGGGGACCAATTCAGTAAATCCGCATGAATTGAACCAATTCATGATCCATATAGCTTTTATAAGCTTTTTCATCTTCTTTTTTTGAGCTGATTCTTTGGCCATCTTATCACCTTTCTATAGACTCGGTATGTCCTAAATAAAAACTTTTTCTTTATAAACCCTTCCTGATCTTGGGCAAAAACATTGGAACATTCTTTTTATATTCCTCGTATTTTTCTCCAAAAACTTTGGCAAGATCTTCTTCCTCTTTTTGGCTACATAGTACCAGAGAAACGTTGCTATAAAAGTATTGAAAACTAAAAAAATGCCCATATATCTGAAATTTTCAGGGACTGTAAAAAAATCAAATTCATCTGCATACTTAAAGCTTACAAGCACTAAGAAAAGATTGAGTAAAAATGCTTTCCTTTGTCTGCTTTTTGGCGATATCATTTCTTCAAACTCTCCATAAACTCTTTGCCAAGTAACTCCTCACCCACAAATATTGTGGGATCTCCTCCAGTATGCCAGAATACTATGGTATCATCCTTTGAGATATCTCCCCGATCTATCAATCCTACCAATCCTGCCATCGCCTTTCCTGTATACACAGGATCTAAAATAATTGCCTCTGTTCTCGCCATTAATTTTATAGCATTATTGGCTTCTCTTGTTGGTATATCGTAACCTTCTCCTATAAAATCTGAGTATGTTACTACATCTTTCTCAGAGAAAGATTTTTTCATCCCTAAAAGTTCGCCTGTTTTTTCAGCCATCTCAGCTATCATTCTGTTAAACGGCTCAAACATCCTTCCGACTCTGATACCAATTATATTCACATCTGAATTAACAATTCTTTTTCCAACTAAAAGACCAGCCTGCGTTCCTCCTGAGCCAGTGGCGAATATAAGATAATCTACTTTGATATCCAGATCTTTCGCCTGAGAATTTATCTCCAAAAAAGCGTTTGTGAAACCCATACAGCCTATAGGTGTCGCTCCGCCAACAGGCATGATATAGCACCTGTTTCCTTCTTTTTCTATTTTTTTAGATAACGATCTCATGAGTTTTCCCGCCTTCTCTGCACCTTCATCTAAATTTTTTGCCGAGACAAAATGAATCTCAGCTCCCATGAGCTTTTCTAATAAAAGATTTCCACGATACTCTTCAGGCTCATTACCGATCAGGACAAGAACTGTTTTTAATCCGAGCTTCGTTGCGCATGCTGTGGTCTCTCTCGTAAAGTTTGACTGCACACCTCCAGTTGTAATTATCGTATCCGCTTTTTTTGATAATGCATCTGCCAGAAGATATTCCAATTTTCTAATTTTATTTCCGCCGTATCCGATACCTGTCATGTCATCTCTTTTTATGTACAATTCTGGAACGCCAATAGCTTTTGATAAGTTTTCTAATTTTTCTAAAGGCGTAGGTAGTCTCCCTATTCTTATTCTTGGTATCTCTTCAATTTTCATAATTCAATTTAAGAGTTATCAAATATATATGTTGTCCTCAGTCATACTTCAAACGGGTTTCTTCATCTGTTAAAGTTAGCTCGATCCTCTTTTTCCATCCTAAGGATTCCCATGTTCCCAGGCTCTTATGCGTTAGGTAATATTTTTGAGGAATCGGGTGTGTCCCGATAACTACCTTCATGTGATACTTTTCTTTTATAAAATCGCAGAAGTGATCGATATAAGGACAGGGAGGGTACCCTACCACAAACCCTGTTGCGAGATGTATCACCTCTGCACCATTCTTCTTCATCTCTTCTGGACAGTACTCTACATTTCC
>QMUN01000096.1 GCA_003660605.1 Thermococci archaeon | reverse complement strand
ATGTAAATCTAAGGATTTACATCTATCTGTAGACGAAAAAAGGGTTGGTGCGACCGCCGGGATTCGAACCCGGGTTAGGAGCTTGGGGGGCTCCTGTCCTACCGCTAGACCACGATCGCTTACGGCTCTACCCTTGAGATTGTTCTTGGATACAGACATGCATCTCTTATATGTTCCAAGTTACATATCCACATGAGCAATCTCTCTATTCCAAGACCAAAACCTGAATGAACTACACTCCCGTATCTCCTGAGATCAAGGTACCACTGGTAAGGTGTTTTATCTATTCCATCAAGTTCCATTCTATTTTCAAGTGCTTTTAAATCATCTTCTCTCTGGCTTCCACCAATTATCTCACCGAATCCTTTTGGTGCCAAAAGATCTGCGCATGCGTAAGTCTTTCCATCTGGATTCTGCTTCATATAAAATACTTTTGCTTCTATAGGATAATTATAAACAAAAAAAGGTTCTTCAAACTCGTTTGTCAGGAGCTTTTCTTCTTCATACCCAAAATCACTTCCCCACTCCATATCCATTCCTTTTTTCTGTACAATCTGAATAGCTTCATCATATTTTATCCTCTGTAGGGGGATATTAAGGATCATTTCTTCTTTTTTTCTGCCAAATCTCTCCAATCCTTTATACTCTGAGACCTTTCTGCACATGCTGGCCACCAATTCCTCCTCTACTTTCATAATATCATCTGCATCCATCCATGCTGCTTCTAACTCCAAATGCTGATACTCTGAAAGATGTCTTCTTGTCTTTGATTTTTCAGCTCTGAATGAAGGAGTCAAAGAATACACTTTTTCCAACGAAAATATAGCTGTTTCCAGGTATAATTGTGCACTCTGGGATAAATATGCCTCTCTACCATAATAATCTATAGAAAATAGAGTTGTTCCCCCTTCACAGGCGGCACTTGTGATTATAGGTGGAAATACCTCATGCCAATCGTTTTCTTGCAAATATTCCCTTGCTCCCTGCATTATTAACTCCTTAATTTTCATTATTTCTGTGAGTTTCAGACTTCGTAAGGATAAATGTCTGATGTCAAGTAAAAACTCTTTACCTGCACCTTCCTGTATCGGAAACTTTTCTGCAAGACTTATTATCTCAAACTCTGAACATTTTATCTCTATTCCTGTCGGAGCCCTCGAATCCTCCACTACTTTACCTTTTACTCTTATAGATGACTCTATTGCCACTTTCTGGGCATTATTAAATGAATCGGGATCAACATTATTTTTATGAATACTTACCTGGACTATCCCAGTTGAGTCTCTTAAAATTACAAATACAACTCCTCCATGTACTCTCTGTCTGTATACCCATCCAAAAAGTTCTATTTCTTTACCTATCTTATCGTTTGCATTCTTTACGTATAGATTTTTCATAAGTTCTAATCGTAGGGAGCATTATAAAAATTTTTTCATTAAAACCAAACAAAAACTATAAATATAGATATGCTCAGTTTGAGATATGGAAAAGAAGCTTAAAAAATGCAGGCAATGCGGTAAAGATTTCAACATAAAAGAAAAAAACAGGATAGTTCTTGAGTTCTGGAGAGATCACAAACATTTATCGAGGTTTTATTTCTGTGGAAGAAAATGTCTTCTTGATTTTTTAAAAGAAAAGGGGATTATCTAGAAATACTCTTTTATCAATCTATACGTTTTGTTGTACAGCTCCATATCCATATCATCTATCTTTCTTACAATCTCTGCCTGTACTATATCTGTAAAAAGTCTTCCCACAACTCTGACAAGATTCCCCTCTTTAAACTCCGTATCTTCCTCACAGATTACATTTATCTGTCCTGTACCATCATCCAAAACGAATTCAAAGTCTTTTTTAGATACTACAGCTCCTATCAAACTTATTCTAATATCTTTCTGATCTATATCCTCTATCTTCCTGTGTTTGGATGGTGCTCTTCTTATAGGGGTCAATCGTACTCCCTCCATGTATACCCACATTTTGTACATCTGTAGAACTTGGTAGCTGGTTCATCCTCTGCTCTTGTCTGAATAAACCAATAATAAGCTTCTTTATTCCCACATTTCGGACATATTTCCCTCACTTTGGGTTTAGTATCATATTCCTTATCTATAAAGATAGTTTTTTGTGATTTGGGAATATTTTCTTCTAATTTATACTCTCTCTCAACATTTTCATCTATTTCTTCTATTTCCCCACATTTTCTACATTTTATGACTTTTTTTCCATTCTCCTCATATGGATACATCAAGTTTCCACACTTCTTACAGAAGATCACTTTATCGCCTCTTTAATTATTTTGTCATGATCAAATGCTAGTTTTGGTAATTGAGATATCTTGAACCTTTTTATATCTTTTGCATCACTACCTGATCTTGGTGTGCCATGGGGCTCTGCCAGAAATGCGATTGAGACGGTGTGTCCCCTCGGATCTCTATTCGGATCTGAAAATACGCCTATAAGCTTATTTATCTTTATATCCATCCCTGTTTCCTCCTTTGCCTCTCTTAAAGCTGCTTCCTCCACTCTCTCACCATACTCCACAAAACCTCCAGGGAGTGCCCAAAAATTTTTGAAGGGATCATTTTTCCTTTTGATTAAATATATCTCATTTTTCTCTAAAATTACCATATCTACAGCTAACCTTATCATACCATCCCCAAAAGTTGTTTTAGCCAGATTGAAGGGTATCCGATCTTTGGAATTACCAAAATAACCCTTCCAATAACTTTATCCTCTGGAGTTCCTTCTTTCCCCCAGTAATATGTGTCTGGAAACGCATTGTTGTCTCCTTTTGTTAGATAGTACCTTTTGGATTCCCCTTTGATCCTAACAACTCTATGTACAACTGGAACACTCAAAGAAGGAGTTTTGAAAACGATGACATCCCCTATTTCTATATTTTCCTCTTTTTTAATTATAACTATATCCCCCCTTGAAAATCCATTTTTAGATGGAAAGTTACTGAAATTTTCTTTATCTATCCCATATACCTCATACTCATTATAATTATAAGACCACCATGAATCAAAATCCTCGGAATGTTGCATGCTTCCAGAAACGACTACTGCAAACGGTGGATTTGCACCGAGTGCTAATACCAAAATATATTTAAAAGCAAAATAAATCACAAGTGCTACAATTATAGCCTCTGCATACTCCTTTACCTCTTTTTTCCAGTTGATCTTCCATTCCATGCTTTCATCCTTTATTTCTTTGCTTTAAAAACTTTTGTTATTCTCCCTATCACAAGGCTCTTACTGCAATCTCTATCCCTCTTTCTATTGTCTCCAGGCTCATGGAAGGCAGATCTCTGTCCAAAACCTGCTCAGGAATATATGGGATGTGGATAAATCCTGCCTTTATATCCAAATCATTGTATCTGAGATAATGAAGAGTATAGTACATTACGTAATTACAGATGTACGTGCCTGCAAAATTGGAGATCCTTGCAGGTATGTTGTTTTTATGCAGTTCTTTCAGGATATCTTCCAGGGGAAGAAGAGAAAAATAAGCGTCGGGGCCATCTTCAAATATTTTTTTATTCTCAGAGGTCATATTTATAGCTACCCTCTCCAATGTTATCTGGTTCCTTTTACCTGCTAACCCGAGACTTACTATATATTGGGGATCAATGTCCTCTATCTCTCTATGGATTATTTTTCCGCAATCGTATGTAACAGGCAAAACATGAGAAATTATCTTTCTTCCTCCTATATTTCTCCCATGCATTTTTTTTGCTACTATGCCTGAAGGATTTATTTTTTCTTTTCCAAAAGACTCAAACCCTGTAAGTAAAACTTTTTCCATAACATCACGGATCTGTAACTCCTTTACTTGTAACCAAGAATATAGCTTCCCCCTCTGGAAGATTTGGTGAATCTACAAGCCTGGCAATTCTTCTTCCCTGCTTTGATTTCCTGAGATATATCCTCATTGTAGCAGAATGACCAAGAATATGTCCTCCTATAGGTCTTGTGGGATCTCCGAAAAATGTATCAGGCGCTGTTGAAACCTGATTCGTCACGAAGATGCAGATATCGTACATATCAGCTAATTGATGTAGTTTTCTGAGATGTCTCCCTAACTTCTGCTGTCTCACTGCTAGTGTTCCTCTTCCAACGTACTCACTCCTAAATGTAGATGTAAGTGAATCGAGTATCACGAGTTTTACATCTCCTTTCTTTAGAATATCCTCTGTCTTTTCTGCAAGTAACATCTGATGATCCGAGTTGTAAGCTCTCGCATAATGTATATTTGCTAATGTCTGTTTTGGGTCAAGCCCATAATTCTCAGCTATCTGAACTATTCTTTCAGGTCTGAAAGTATTTTCACTGTCTATAAAAATACTCTTCGCTTCCATTCCTCCTTTCTCTTTCGGCAGCTGAACTGTAACAGCTAACTGATGTGCTAACTGGGATTTTCCTGATCCAAACTCTCCAAAAACCTCCATTACTGCCTGAGTTTCAAAACCCCCTCCTATGAGATCGTCGAGATTCTTACTTCCTGATGTTATATGTCCTACTGTTTTTCTTTTTTCCAGTATCTGATCAGCTGAGATAAAGTTATCTATGCTGACCATTCTTCTTGCTTCTGCTATGATCTT
>QMUN01000095.1 GCA_003660605.1 Thermococci archaeon | reverse complement strand
TTCCTATATATTTCACACCGAATTTTTCAAGGTCTTTTTTGTGTACCTTTAGCAAATCAATAATTTCTTCTCTGTTCATTTTGTTTGCACCTCATTAGTGCATATATCTCTTTTGAAAATTAAAAATTTTCGTCATGGCGTGCGGAATTTCTGCCAACTTGTTCATATCCGCAATGCGTATATACTCATTTCATCTGAATTCTTTTATTCCTTTATGATTCTTCATCTTTTTATAATTTTTTATACTTCTCCATATATCCCAAAATTTTGTAAAGCATTTTTCCCGCAGTTATCGATGTTTTGTCTTCCTTTCTCGAACATACTTCACATATGTCGAATCCAAGGATCTCATTTTTCTGTACTATCTTCCTGATGATCTCAATGCCTTCAGAAAAACTCATTCCTCCAGGGATATAATTTCCTACATTTTCAAGATCGAAAACGTCCATATCTATTGTCAGATATACCTTTTTTCCTTCAGGAATATTATTTTTTATATTTGAATTTTTTAAGAACTCGTAATCTTCTTTACTCGCTTCTCTCGTCCCCAGAATGTGTTCCTCTATACCGAGTTCATAGATCCTCCTCATTACACAGGCATGGGATAATTTATCTCCCAAATAGCTATTTCTCAGATCAAAGTGAGCATCCAAGGAAATAACTGCTTCAGGATTTATTGCCTTCACTATTGGATATGTTATGGAGTGTTCTCCTCCAAGAACGATTGTTTTTTTTCCCGAAAACTCTGCTATCGTTTCTTTTATTCTTTTAATATTCTCTTTCATGCTTCCAGCTATGTGAAGATCCCCAACATCGTGAAGTTTTATCTTTTTTAGATCAATTCCAGTCTCCATATCAAATGTCTCGAGCTCAAAACATGCTCTTCTTATAGATGACGGTCCAAATCTCTGCCCGGGAAGAAATGAGGATGTAGAATCTAAAGGGATACCTAAGAGAACATACTCAGAACTCCTGAAATCCGAGTTATCTATGGGAAAAAATATTTTAGATGCATGAAGAAACATCACTCTTTAACCCTCATTATCTTTATTCTCCCAAGAGTCTCCCAGTACTCGACGTTTGCTCCCTGTCTGATCTCTCCGCTTACCTCGCCAGGATCAGGCACCGGAATCTCAAATGTTTCATAACTCCCCATATCCATTAACTGGATATTCTCGTTTATTATAGCCGTGATCATTCCTGTCTTTTTGTCTATGATCGGAACTTCTATCTTTGAATCTACAGGCTTTACGATGCTTCTCCTCTTATTGTCGAAGATGCCTCTTGCATCTATTCTCGATTTTGCACTTCCATGCTTTCCTGGTGCTGAAGTCTGTATTTTCTCAATTTTGCATGGTTCATCGTCTATAATGACATATCTTCCTTCTTTTAATGCTCCTACTCTTTCAGGTTTTTTATCGCCCATGATACTCTCCTCCATCTCTTTTAATAAAAATGTTATTCTTTTTCTATATATCTCAGAAGTATTTTTATATCTGTTCTCAAGGTTGGATCTGCTTTTTTCTCATATTCTTTCAATGTTTTTATTACATCCTCTTTAGGTTTTCCCTCTAAGCTTAAAAGGATTTTTTTTACTTTTTCCAGATAGACTATATGCGGAACAGCTTCTTCATATATCTTCAGAAGTTTCCTAGATAACATTTTCAATCCTGTCCAAAGCTTCTTTTATTTTTTCAATATCCGTTGCAAATGATACTCTCACAAAACCTTCTCCATTATCTCCAAAGGCATTTCCTGGTATTACAACGACTCTGCATTTTTCAAGTAAGTACTCTGAGAGCTGAGAAGAGCTCATACCTGTGGATTTTATATTTGGATAACAGTAAAAAGTCCCTTTTGGAAGTATCGTTTTTAATCCCATATCATTCAATCTTTTAACGACATAATCCCTTCTTTTCCTGTACTCATTCACCATTCTCTCCACACATCTCTGATCCGATCTTAAAGCTTCACAGGCAGCTTCCTGTGCAGGTGTATTCAAGCATGCCGCCACATACTGGTGGATTCTCAGCATGGGTGTTATATACTCTCTTTCTGCAACTGCAAATCCAACTCTCCACCCTGTCATTGCATAAGTTTTTGAAAACGAGTTTGTAATAATTGTTTTATCATAATATTTTTTAAAACATTGAGGTTTATAATCGTAAACTATCTTCTCATATATGTCATCGCTTAAAAGGATAATATTACTATCCTCGCAGATTTCGGAGATGCCTTTGTAGTCTTCTTTCTTCAAAACCCCACCTGTTGGATTATTTGGGTAACACGTTATAAGCATCTTCGTTTTCCTAGTTATTTTTTCATTTACATCTTCAGGGATAAGCCTGAACTCGTTTTCTTCTTTTATGGGTACTCTAACAGATTTTGCCCCTATCATTGCTGCATCGTTTATATAGCACGGGAACGCTGGATCTGGGACAATAACTTCGTCCCCCTCGTCTATTAAAGCCTGAAATGCCAAATAGACAGCTTCGTAGGCGCCTATGGTCATTAAAATTTCATTTGTATCTATTTCCAGCCCGTATTCTTTCTTATATTTTTCAGAAACAGCTTCTCTGAGTTTTAAAATCCCTAGATTTGAAGTGTATTTCGTTTCTCCACTTTTCAAAGCCCTTACAGCAGCATCTTTTATAAATTGCGGTGTATCAAAATCGGGCTCACCTATTCCCAATGAAATCACATCTTCCATCTTAGAAGCTTTCTCAAAAAGCTCTCTGATCTTTGAAGGCACTACACTACGAACTCTTTTTGCTACCATCATACCATCTCCAGAACTTCAAAATCCAAGATAGTTTTGTTTTGAATAAATACGACTACTCCTTCTTCTATAGTTATACTAACCTTAACAACTTTTTCACTATCCAAAATGATCTTCTTTTTTATATAATCCTGGGCAACGTTTGGATAAATCTTTGTTTTGTACTCTATGTCCTTATATGTTATTATATACAAGTCATACTCTTCAAGAGAGGGATACAGCGGTGTTATCTTTATCGTCAGTTCATTATCTCTGTAATCTAAATCTATTATGATTTTGTCTTCTTTCTGAAGTTCTTCCTCTATAATTCCTCTATACTTATCTTCAACACCCTTATATCCTCCTACAGTCTCGTGCGCACCGTTGAAATACATAGTTGGGTATCCGGCAAAGGTATAATACTCAAGTCTCTCCTCTGAAACTGGTTTTTTCATCGAATCGCCGGGATGATACTGCACATAGAACAATTTTCCTTCATATTCTTTTTCCATTTCTTCTATAGCATCTTCAGCATGATAACAGTAAGAACACCATGTAGCCGTGAAGAGCTCTGCAAAAACTCCTTTCTTTAAATTTCCTGTTTTGACACTCAATTCAACATCCTTTTCAATTCCAGACTCGGAGGTAACTCTAACTTTGAATGATTTGTCTTCCTGCACACTGTAAACAGTCAGTTCCAGAATATATTTCTCCTTTGCATCTAATTCTATTTCATTTTCCGAAAGAATCCCTTCCTCAGTTTCAAAATAATATTTATCTCTCGAGTTTCCGGTATTTATTATCTCCATGCTGAATATAACGTCATAGTTCTGAGGCACATATTTCTCAGGCTCCAGACATCTTATATGAAAATCGTAATCTTTTTTTATTATCGCTTTAAGGATTATCTCCTTTTCTTCTGCATTTTCAGGGATTATTTTTAAAGAAACTCTTCCTTCTTCCCCGCCCTCTGCTGTGAGTGGCGAAATTATATACACCCCAATATTCTTTGTTTCATTCTTTTCCAGAGTAAATTTATCCTCGGACAGAGAGGCTTTCCATTCCTCAGGCAGATTTTTTTCCAAGATTAGAGAATACGAATCTTTCTCTCCAGTATTCTTTAGACTCACAGAGAACTCTGCTGTTTTCGAGGCTTCGATCTCTAATTTTTTTTCTCCTGTCAACGTATAGCTGTATACTTTTTCCTGTACAATTGCTTTTACATAGAACTCTTTTTCATAATCTATTTTGTCTCCTAAAACAAGAAATCTTACTTTTCCTTCTTCCTGTTCATCATAATCAGGTGTAACTGTGATCAGGACATCGATATTTTCTCCGTTTTTTATAGTATAATCTGTATGATCTAAAAAGCAGATATCGTTAAAGCAAAAATTAGCTTCCCAGCCATCAGACATTTCTTTTTCCAGCCTGAAGGTAACGTTTTGTTCGGAGTTTAAATTTTCTATACTCAATACAAAAGAAGCATCTCCAGAACTGATTTCCTTTGTATCTTCAGAGAAACGAAAATTAATCTCTGGTTCTCTATTAATCCGCGATTCTTCGATCTCTGGAGAAATATATAAATATCCAAGCATGAACAAGCACAAAATGACAGTGGATGTTAGATACTTTAAGAACATGCATTCCCCTCTATATCTTCTATAAGATCTTTTGCTATATCTATATCGATACTCTGGGATCTTAATTCCCGCAACACCCTTTGGAAAGAATACCTTTTTAAAAAAGGATACTTCTTGTGGATTCTTCTTAAAAAATCGCATCCAAAGCCATTGGGATACTCGTTCGTGATCTCAATATGATCATTCTTATTCAGCGAAAGCATCGCAGGTATATTGAGTCTGTACATATCATTGAGTTTTATTATAGAATGAGATCCAACGGATAACAT
>QMUN01000094.1 GCA_003660605.1 Thermococci archaeon | reverse complement strand
TTGTGGAGAACAATATCGTTAAACAGGGAGGGATTGCCACGAAAAATGAAATAATAGCCTTCTTACAGAAACTGAAAAAATAAATCAATTTTATATCTTTTTCGGGTAAGTAACACTGATCAACACGGTAAATGTTGAAGTGAAAACAGTAGTGATGAACAGGGAAGAACTGCAAAACTTCTTAAAGAAAGAAGAGGAAAATTGGATAGACATGTAAATATTGAAATGAGGTGATAAAATGAAAATAGCGTTTGCTACAGAAGAAGATAAAGGAATTGAGAGTATACTGGCATACCATTTTGGCAGATGTCCTTACTATGTTTTTGTTGATATAGAAAATAATGAAGTAAAGGATGTAGAAAACAAAGAAAATCCATATTATGATAGACATGAACCTGGAGTCGTACCACAGTTCATTGCAAGAGAAGGTGCGAGTGTAATTATAGCTGGAGGCATGGGACCGAGAGCAATCGATTGGTTTAAAAATCTTGGTGTCCAGCCTGTGACGGGAATCAGTGGAAAAGTTAAAGATATCCTGAACGAATATCTGGCAGGCAAGTTATCCGGTGCAGCACCATGTGATGACCATGAGAGATAGAGAAATATGCTCGAATTAAAGGATATTCACTACAATGCTGGAGAAAAGGAGATCCTGAGAGGGATTAATCTTGTAATAGGAGAAGGTGAGATACATTCTATTATAGGTGTTAATGGAACAGGTAAAACAACATTGGCAGCTATAATTATGGGATTGAACGGGTACAGTCCTGACAAAGGGAGGATAATATTCAACGGAAAGAATATCATAGATCTTTCAATAACAGAAAGAGCTAAGCTCGGTATAACACTTGCCTGGCAGATACCTGCAAACTTTGAAGGGATAACTGTAAGAGAGTACCTTAGTATCAAAAAGAATTCTGCGGATCCTAAAAAAGCTCTAAAACTTGTAGGTCTTAATCCTGATCTTTATCTCGATAGAGTAGTAGACGAGAATTTAAGTGGCGGTGAGAGGAAGAGAGTAGAACTTGCTTCTGTATTATCCATAAAACCAAAACTTGTGATTCTTGATGAGCCGGATTCTGGTATAGATATGGCCTCCATAGCAGCTATAAAAAAGATGATAAGAAGTTTCAAAAAAATGGGAGCTTCTGTACTTCTGATAACACATAGTGAAGAGATGGCAAAGATCGGTGACAGTGTTGCTCTCCTATGCAATGGAAAAATTGTAAAAGAAGGTAATGTAAAGGAAGTAACGGAGTTTTTCAAAAGGTATTGCAAAGGATGTACTCATGTAGGAGAAATAGAAGAGGAGATTTTAAAATGAATTTTGATTACTCTAAAGAATTTCAGGCGATGATCGATGCATACAAAAAAGCGGGAGGGAATGAAAAGGTCCTCATTGACAATAAATTTGGCAGCATTGTGATAAATGAAAATAAAGTTCTTGGAAAGAACGAAATAAATGGCTTCCATGTAAAACATGAATCTATAAAAGAAGGAGTAAATGTAAAAATATTCATAGATGAAAAAGTAAAAATTGAATCACCCATACATCTATGTTTTGGCATGTTACCAAAAGAAGGAAAACAGGTGATAAACTCTGAGTTCTTTATTGGAAAAGATGCAAAGGTGGAGTTTCTGGCTCATTGCACGTTTCCAAATGCCAAACATATAGAGCATATAATGAATTCCAGAGTATCTATAGGTGTGAATGGAAATATGTCGTATATTGAAGAACATTATCATTCAGAAAGCGGTGGGACACTGGTATATCCAAAGCTCAGAGGTGAAATAAAGGAAGGAGGAAAACTTTCTGAAGAGTTTAGATTGACAAGAGGAAGGGTAGGAATTCTGAACATTGATTACGAAATAGAGCAGGATGAGAGAAGTGCATGTGATCTCCTTACAAAGGTCTACGGTAAAAAAGATGATAGGATAGAAGTTAGAGAATCGCTTCATCTAAATGGAGAATATGCTGCCGGAACTGCCAAAAGCAGGATTGTTCTTATTGATAATGCATTTGGTAATGTTTTAGGAGAGATAGAAGGTAATGCAGCTTATACTAGGGGACATGTGGATTGTCATGAGGTAGTACATGGTAAAGGTGCAAGGGCAGCCTCAACTCCTAAAATCAGTGTAGAAAATCCTTTAGCAAGGGTAACACACGAAGCTGCGATAGGGAGAATAAATAAGAAGGAGCTGGAAACACTTATGGCAAGAGGATTGACAGAGGAAGAAGCGGTAGATATTATCGTGAGGGGGTTGTTGAAATGAAAATTTTATATATTTCGGGAAGTCCAAGAAAAAATAGCAATACAGACTATCTTTTGAAATTGACACTCTCAATAACAGGTGGAGAGTTTTTTAAGCTTGCGGATTATGATATCAATCCATGTCGTTCATGTAGATTTTGTGTAGAAGCAGGTAAATGTGTGATCAAGGATGATATGAGCAAGATCTTCATACCATTACTCCTTAGAAGTGATGGAATTGTTATGGGAAGCCCAGTTTATTTTAACAATGTTACAGCGCAATTGAAGGCATTTATGGATCGTACATGGTGCATGAGAGAAAAACTCAGGAATAAAATCGGAGGAGCAGTTATTGTGGGAAGGAGGTATGGATTGGAGAATGCTATTACAGCTATTAATGCATTTTTCCTTAAACATGAAATTATTCCAGCAAATAGAGGGATTTGTGGGATTGGATTTGACGAAGGAGAAATAACAAAAGACAAAGAAGCAATAAGATCAGCAAAAAAACTTGGAGAACGTATAAAAGAGCTCGGAGAGATATTGGGATATATAGATTAAAAATCAAAGGAAATTATTTAACCTTCCTCAACATTCTTATGGTATGGAGTATGAACTTCTGGAGCATGAGGCAGACATAGGTATAAGAGGATATGGAGATACAATAGAGGAGGCATTTGAAAACGGAGCAAAAGCCATGTTTTCAATTATGGTAGATTTGAAAAAGGTAAATTCTCAAAAAAATGTGAAAATAAAATGTGAGGCTCCCGATATTGAAGCTCTTTTTGTTGAATGGTTAAACGAGCTTCTGACAAAAAAGGATATTGAAGAGATGAGTTTTTCCAGATTTAAAGTAAAAATTCATAAAAACGATATCTATACTCTAGAAGGAACTGGTTCAGGAGAAAAATTCGATCAGAAAAAACACAAAGCAAAGATAGAGGTAAAGGCTGCAACATATTCCGGATTGAAGATCGGAAAAAAAGATGAAAAGATATTTATACAATGCATTGTAGATGTATAGGTGATAAAAATGGATCTTCTAAATCTAAAAAGAATTACAGATTATGAATGGGAATTACCAAAACAGGAAGAGATGAGAGTACCTGGAATGATCTATGGGAATATGAAGATAATAGAACATTTAAAAGAGGATGTGAGGCTTGGAAAGGATTGGAATGCATTGAAGCAGATAGCCAACGTGGCATGCATGCCAGGTATCCAAAAATGTAGTATAGCATTGAGTGATGTTCATCCAGGATACGGATTTCCCATAGGGGGAGTTGGTGCTTTTGACGCAGAGGAAGGAGTAATAACAATGGGCGGTATAGGATTTGATATAAATTGCTCTGTAACAACGTTAAAAACGTCTCTAAAAGAAGAGGATATACGAAAAAATGCCAAATCTCTTTTAGATTCATTATTTAAAATAGTACCGGCAGGTTTGGGCTCAACGGGAAAGGTCAGATTGAATTTTCATCAGATAGACGAAGTGCTCATGGGCGGAGCTGAATGGGCTGTGGAGAATGGGTACGGTGAAGAAAAAGACCTGGAATATATTGAAGAAAAAGGTAGAGTTAAAGATGCTGATCCGGAAAATGTGAGTGAAAAAGCGAAACAGAGACAGTTCAAACAGATCGGTACATTGGGTTCTGGAAATCATTATCTTGAAGTACAGTATGTCGCCGAGATATACGACAAAGAAGCTGCCGAGGTATATGAATTGAAAGAAAAAGATGTGGTGGTTTCTTTTCACTGCGGTTCCCGTGCATTGGGACATCAGATAGGCACAGATTATCTTAAAAAGCTTGCCGAAGCTACCAAAAAGTATGGGATAAAGATAAAAGACAGAGAACTTGTATGTGCACCCATAAACTCGGAAGAAGGACAAAAGTATTTCTCAGCTGTTTGCTGTGGGATAAACTGTGCCTTTGCAAATCACGAAGTTTTAACGCATTTGGTTAGAAAAGGTTTTAAAGAAGTTTTTCCTGACGAAGAACTTCCAAAATTTTATTCTATCGGTCACAATACGTGCAAAAAAGAATATCACAAAATAAATGGAAAGAAAAAACTTTTGTATGTTCACAGGAAAGGATCTACAAGAGCCTTTGGTCCTGGAAGGGAAGAGATACCTAAAAAATACAGAAAGATAGGGCAGCCCGTTCTGGTAGGCGGAACTATGGGTACGTGCTCTTTTATTTTAAGAGGTACTGAAAAGGGGATGAATGCTACCTTTGGGTCAGCAATTCATGGAGCAGGAAGAGCCATGAGCAGAAAGAAAGCCAAACACCAGTACAGGGGGGATAAACTGCTAAAAGAGTTGGAGGATAAGGGTATATATGTAAGAGGCCACTCAATGGCAGGGATTGCAGAGGAAGCACCGGGAGCCTATAAAGACATTGTAAATGTTGTGGAG
>QMUN01000093.1 GCA_003660605.1 Thermococci archaeon | reverse complement strand
CAGACATATTTTACGTTGTGCCCTCTTTCCAGCATACCAGATAACGCCTGGAAACCTATATCGAAAGTTCCGCCATCTCCTCCAAATGCTATTACGTTTGTATCCTTTTTGCCAAGTTTTCTCAGTGCCACTTCAACACCGGAAGCAACAGAAGCAGAGTTTTCAAAAGCTGCATGTATTAGAGGCACTTCCCAGGCAGTCTCTGGCCAGCCTGTGGATACTACCTCCAAACAGCCGGTACAGACAATGGCTACGGTATTTGGACCTGCTTCATTAAGTATAGTTCTCACTGCAATAGGTTCGCCGCATCCTGCACAAGCCCTATGACCTTTAGAAAATAATTCTTTTTCTTCTTCCATTTATAACACCTCTTTGTTTAGATGTATCCATTCAACTGGCTTCTCTACCCTGCCTTTTTTTACAGCATCTATCGATTTGTCGTATATTTCTTCAAAATCTTCTATTAAAACGTCTCTTCCACCCAGACCTATAATATAGTTGGTGATCAACGGATGCTTTGATTCATTGATAAACTGGGCTGCCACTTCTCCATATAACGCACCGCCAAAGCCAGGAGATATGTCCCTGTCTAAAACAGCTATCACCCTGGCATTTTTTGTTAAATCCACGATTTCTTTACCAGGGAACGGCCTGTATACAGTTAATTTACAGCACCCTACCTTTTTACCTTCCTCCCGCATCTTATTTACGGCAGCACGAGCAGTACCACTCATTGATCCCATTGTTAAGATGATTACATCTGCATCTTCACATTTATAAGGTGTAATCTTTTTGTATTCTCTGCCAAATTTCTCCTTGAACTCAGCAAATACTTCATCTATCACTTCGCTCGCTTTTTCAATCGCTTTTGTCTGGGCATACTTGAATTCCTGGTAAAACTCTGGAGTCCCAAAAGAACCGAAGGTCATTGGCTTGCTTGGATCGAGGTACAGCTCTGGTTTATATTTTGGGAGAAACTCGTCTACTAATTTTTGATCAGGTACATCTACAGCCTCTATCGTGTGCGTAAGAACGAAGGCGTCAATACCAACAGTTGCAGGTAGGAGAACACGTTTATCCTCGCAAACTTTAAAGGCAATTATCATAAGGTCTAATCCTTCCTGATTCTTTTCAGCGTAGAACTGCAGCCATCCAGTATCTCTCTGCGATATAGTATCCTGATGATCACACCATATATTGATTGGAGCTGACAATGCTCTGTTACCAACAGCCATAACTATCGGCAATCTCATTCCAGCTGCAATAAACATCATCTCACTCATCAAAGCTATTCCTTGACTCGCGGATGCTGTGCAGACTCTGGCGCCACAAGCACTTGCACCGATACATGCTGACATTGCAGAGTGCTCTGATTCCACTCTGATCATCTCTGCATCCATTTCTCCATCCGCTATGTACTCAGAGATCTTCTCGGGAAACAGTGTGGATGGTGTTATGGGATAAGCAGGTACGACATCCGGCCTGCATAACTTTGCGCCCAAAGCTGTAGCCATATTTCCTCTTATTGTTATTTTTGCCATTTATCTCTCCTCCATTACCATCTGGATCGCTTTAAATGGGCATTCATTTGCGCATATACCGCATCCCTTACAATAGTCATAATCTGTTACAGGCCCATCATCTGTTTTTTTAATACAGCCTTCTGGACAAAACTTGTAGCATATCCAGCATTTTTTGCATTTTTCTTTATCTATTACAGGTTTTAACGTTCTCCAGTCCCCTGCTTTATAGTTTTTTTAAGAAACAGTCACTTCATTTATCCCTCCTAAAGTTATTTTTACCATTTTACTCCCCCCGTGTTACTTCATATGCTTCTCTAGCAGCTTTCTTGTTTTCCTCTTTTTTTCTGGGAACTTTTTCACCGATCGCTTCCTCAATAGCTTCTATGCTTACGTTGCCAACAGCTTTCGAGTATGCACCCAGTATGGCGGTATTAACTATCGGATTTGTTTTGGTGCCTAGCCCATGTTTTACGGCTATTTTAGTAGCATCTATGGTGTAAACTTTTGCTTTGCCAAACTTGAATTCACTCGCCTTTTTTGAAGAGTTTATTATTATTTTGCCGCCTTCCTTAAGACCTTTTGTCACGTCTATCACATCCAATAACGTTGGATCAAGCACCACAATAGAATCAGGTTCATATATCTGCGTTTTGAGATCGATGGGTTTTGTATCCATTCGCATAAATGCCGCTACTGGAGCTCCTCTTCTCTCTACTCCGAATATAGGAAATGCCTGAACGTCTTTACCTTCGCGAAATGCTGCATCAGCCAGTATAGTAGCTGCTGTCACTGCACCCTGTCCTCCTCTTCCATGGAACCTAACTTCATACATTTCTTTTTCCATATTGTCTCCTCCATTAAAAAAATTCCTCTTTTCTTAATAGTTTTTTCCATTTTTTATTGGTAGCCTCCTGAATTTCTTTAATATCTTCTCCTGTTAAATGCCTGAACCTCCCCTGCAGTTTTAAATATTCTTCCACAGGTTTTGGATTTTTGGGCTTTATATTGATCTTATACTTTCCGTTTTCTACTTCGTATAATGGAAAGATATTAGTCTGGACAGCTAATCTTGCCAGTTTTATCGTGTGCTCAGGAAGAGATCTCCATCCCGTAGGACATGGTGCAAGTACATGAATAAATCTTGTACCCTTTATATCCTTGGCTTTTTTCATCTTTCTGATAAAATCTTCGGGATAAGCTACAGAAGCGGTAGCCACATAAGGTATATCATGAGCTACCAGTATCTCATCTATATTCTTCTTTGGCCTTGCTTTTGGATATTTTCTGGGAGTTGTAGTTGTCCATGCCTTGTAAGGGGTTGCCGAAGATCTCTGGATACCTGTATTCATATAAGCCTCATTGTCATAGCAGACATATATGATATCATCATTTCTCTCTGCCACTGCACTGAGAGCCTGGATTCCTATATCAAATGTTCCACCGTCTCCAGCCCATGCCATTACAGTGGCATCTATACCTTTCATATCTAAAGCTGCCTTTATCCCTGCAGAAACAACGGCCGCTGTTTCAAAAGCAGTGTGGTATAACGGCACCTGTAACGCTGAATATGGAAATGGACCAGCTATAATGCTCCAGCAGCACGCAGGGATAACGACAAAAGTCTTTTTCCCCAGTGCCTTCAACGCATACCTCATTGCAAGTCCAGCTCCGCATCCCTGGCAATCTACTGTTCCTTCATACATCAATTCTTCTTCAGGTATTGTGAGCTTCATAGTTTAACACCCCACCAGTTAATTTCATTTACTTTAAACTTTCCTTCTTTGCCCTTTTTTGCTATCTTCATTATATCCTCGACAGTTACATCTCTTCCCCCTAAACCTATGATAACGCCGAATATCATGGGTCTATCTTTTTCATTATATAAACAAGCTTTCGTCTCTGTGAAGAAGGCACCTTCGCTTCCAAAGGAAATATTCCTGTCAATAACTATCATCTTATTTACCTTCGATGCGATCTTCCTGATTTTTTCTTTCGGAAATGGTCTGAATGTTCTCATTCTTACCAGACCTATTTTCATTCCTTCCTTTCTTAATATATCCACTGCTTCTTTAGATGTCTGGGCAATAGTTCCTGACACGATAAGAACTATCTCAGCCTCTTCTATCCTGTACTCCTCAACAAGGCCATAATATCTCCCAAAACGATCCCCAAACTCTTTGCCTACTTTCTCTATAACATCCAAAGCTTCTTCCATTGAGGTGTGCTGTTTATACTTCAGTTCATAGTACCAGTCAGGAAACATCAAGCCACCAAAAGCTCTCGGATCATCTAAATCTAACTTGTATTTAGCTCTGTATGGAGGTAAAAACTCGTCTATCTCTTCCTGCAGTGGCATATCGACTACCTCTGATGTGTGCGAAAGTACAAAGGCGTCCAGAACTAACATCCCCGGAAGTAAAACTTTATCATTTTCACATATTTTGAAAGTCATGAGCGTTGTATCGTAAACCTCCTGATTCGTAGAACAGTAGAACTGGAGCCATCCAGTATCTCTCTGTGATATGGAATCGTTTTGATCTGTCCATATATTCCATGGCGGTCCCATTGCTCTGTTAATATTTGCCATTACAATAGGGTGCCTTGCATTCGAAGCCCAGTGAAGCATTTCATGCATCAAAGCCAGACCCTGAGAAGACGTGGCTGTAAAGGCTCTTGCGCCAGCAGCTGAAGCTCCGACACATGCAGCCATAGCTGAATGTTCGGACTCGACTTTAATGAATTTTGCCTTTAACTCTCCAGAAGCACAGAACTCGCTCAAGAGTTCTACAACTTGTGTCTGCGGAGTTATAGGATAAGCTGCAATGACCTCTGCTCTTGCATCTCTCGCTCCATAAGAAACAGCATGATTTCCATAGATAACTTTTTTCACCATAATATCACCTTTCCTTCACCATCTCAATAGCTTTAACAGGGCACTCTTCAGCGCATATACCACAACCTTTGCAGTACTCATAATCCCACTCAGGATAATCTCCATTTTTTATGGATCCATTGGGACAGAACTTCCAGCATGTCCCACATTTTATGCATTTTTCCTTGTGAAACACAGGTTTCATGGATCTCCATGATCCCGTTTTGCTGACAAGTGTAGTTCCTAAGGACATTGCCATTGGAGGTATGTCTGAAGCATTTTTAAGAATTATTTCATCTTTCATCCAAACACCTTCGT
>QMUN01000092.1 GCA_003660605.1 Thermococci archaeon | reverse complement strand
GACTCCCCCTTTATCTACACTGCCATAGATATTATCAGCTTCATCCAGAACTATTATCCTTTTTCTCCCGTCTAATGAATACGTCTGCGAGGCATTGCCCACTATCTTTTCAATAGCCTCTGCATTTCTCTTGTCGCTGGCATTCATCTCTATAATCTCCAAGTTCATTTCATCAGCGAGTACGTATACAGATGTTGTTTTTCCGTTTCCCGGAGGACCATAGAGCAGACACGCTTTTTTATCAGTCCCCCATGTATTTATCCAGGATATTAACTCTTTTAAGGCAGATTTTTGCCCTGCAATATCTGAAAACTTTTTAGGTCTGTATTTCTCAACAAACATTTATATCACGGCAAATTTTGCCAGTAGGGCTTCTATCTGTATCCTTTCATTACTACCTTCTACAAGCCTGAAATCATGCTCGCCTATCACATCTACAAGTTTTATCTTCTTTTCTTCGTTTATGTCGAGAGAGAATATCTCTCTGTGCATCTGCCTCAGGATATCCTCTCCAGATAATCCGTATTTTAAGAGAAGGGTATCAAGTTTGTTTCTGGCTTTTAAGAACTGACCCTCCAATGCCAGTACGATCATATCTTTTATTTCGGCAGGTTTTGCTTTAGCAGCTATCTGATATATAAGTTCCTCGTCTATATCTTTCTCCAAAAAAGCAGCAGCCTGCAATGTGTTTATCGCTTTTCTCATATCTCCTTCAGATACATAAATTATAGCTTTTTTTCCTGTATCTGTGAGGTTCAAATTTTCATTTTCCGATATCTTCTCGATCATTTTCAGTATAGCTTCTTCATTTAGAGGTCCAAACCTGAAAACAGCACATCTTGACTGTATTGGCTCTATTATCTTTGAAGAATAGTTGCAGGATAATATAAATCTACAAGTTCTTGCAAAAAGTTCCATAGTCCTTCTTAAAGCGTTCTGAGCATCGGGAGTCAGAGCATCAGCTTCATCCAGGAATATTATCTTGAAATCTCCTCCCATTGCCTTTGTCCTGGCAAAGTCTTTGATCTTGTTTCTTACTACATTTATACCTCTTTCATCAGAGGCATTTGTTTCCTGGAAGTTCTGATACCAGTACTCCCCAAATAGCTCTCTTGCCAAGCATAGAGCAGAGGTAGTTTTTCCGACGCCTGCAGGTCCTGCAAAAAGCAGATGAGGCATTGATCTATTCTGAACATAGGATTTGAGCCTCATTACAATGTAGTCTCTACCCATTATTTCATCCAATATTTTCGGCCTGTATTTCTCAGTCCACGGCTCTTCAATTTTCATGAGTCTAATTCAGTGTATAGCTTTAAATTCTTTTTGAATTAATCAATTACTCTCTCATATATTCTTAAAACTTTTTCTGCTGTTTTTTCCCATGTGAAGTTTTTTACAGTTTTTAATCCATTTTTTACAAATTTTTTTCTTAAATTCTCATTTTCCAGAATTTTTTCTATCAATCCTTTCAGTTCTGAATCCTTTTTAAATAAAAAACCATTATAATCATTTTTTACTATCTCATTAACTCCAGGAATATCTCTGGCAATAACGGGGGTTCCACATGCCATAGCTTCTAATAATACCATCCCAAAACCTTCTTTTTTTGATGGGAGAACTAGAACTTTGCTTTTATTAAGAATTTCTTCTGTATCATGTCTGTAGCCAAAGAACTTACCCTCAAGTTTTTTTAAGTTCGATCTTTCAGGTCCATTTCCTATAATCCACGGGTCTTTCCATGCTTTCAGAAGTGTATCCACACTTTTTTCCTTTGTCAATGCACCTATGTATGTTATTCCTTCTCTTTTGTAGTTTCTTGGATAAAAACGTTTTAGATCTACACCATTATATACTATCTCTGTTCTATTGTATCTGCTCAATTTCTCCGCAACATTTTTGCTGTTAGCTATCAGATAATCACTTTTTTTCAATACATGCTTGCATATATATCGTCCATATCTTTTTTCCATGAGAATATTCACATCGCTTCCATGTGCAGAGATAATCAATTTCCTTTTAGTAAAAAACTTCCCAAATACCCCCATGAGACCCGGAGGAAGTATATAATGCGAATGTATAATGTCTATATCATACTTTCTTATGATTCTAATGATTTTACCGCCCCCACTCAACAAAAAAAAGAAACCTCTGAACTTTCTGGGTGCAAATGTGGAAAAAATTTTTTCCTCTTTAGATTTTCCGTAATTGAGAACATAAACATTATGATTTTTTTCGAGCTCTTTTTTTAGATAGTATATATGTGTAGCTATTCCACCTATGTTGGGGGGATACATACCTATCATAAGGATATTCATAAAAATAATTAGAGAAAAACTTTTTAACTTTATTCTATCAAATTATCATATTAGTATCAACGAAACCGAAAGCTTTTTATATCACTACTAATCCATTTTTTATTACAAGATTCATATGAGGTGAATAATATGGCAAAAATGAAACAACCTATGCAGGTAACAAGTGAAGAAACCCAGAGATTTCTGGGGAGAGATGCCCAGAGAATGAACATTCTGGCAGGCAGAATAGTTGCTGAGACTATTAAAACAACATTAGGTCCAAGAGGGATGGATAAAATGCTGGTAGATTCCTTGGGAGACGTTGTCATTACAAACGATGGTGCAACAATTCTTGATGAGATGGATATTGCCCATCCAGCTGCTAAAATGATAGTTGAAGTCGCAAAGACACAGGACGATGAAGTAGGAGACGGTACAACTACAGCCGTTGTCCTTACAGGCGAACTTTTAAAAAACGCAGAAGTTCTTCTGGATCAGAATGTGCATCCCACTATAATAGCATCGGGGTACAAACTTGCAGCGGAAGAAGCAGAAAAAATCCTGAACAGTATGGCAACTAAGGTAGATCCTGATAATGATAAGATCTTACGTCAGGCAGCGGAAACTGCGATGACAGGTAAAGGCGCTGAAAAAGCGAAGGATACATTAGTGGCTTTGGCTGTCAAGGCGGTAAGACAGGTAGCTGTAAATGATAATGGGAAATACTTCGTTGATACAGAAAATATTAAAGTCGAGAAGAAAGAAGGAGGAAGTGTAGAGGACTCCGCACTCATACAGGGTATTATCATCGACAAAGAAAAAGTCCATCCAGGGATGCCGAGGAAGATAAAGAATGCCAAAATAGCTCTGTTAGACTCTGCTATGGAGGTGCATAAAACTGAAACAGATGCCGAGATTAGAATTACTTCTCCAGATCAGATGCAGGCTTTTATAGAACAGGAAGAAAAGACTCTCAAGGACATGGTTGAGAACATAGCTAAGACTGGGGCCAATGTCCTCTTCTGTCAGAAAGGAATCGACGATTTAGCACAGCATTATCTAGCGAAGAAAGGGATCTTTGCAGTAAGAAGAGCTAAAAAGTCAGATATGGAAAGACTTTCAAAAGCTACAGGTGCAAAGGTAGTTACAAAAATAGAGGACCTATCTCCAGAAGATTTGGGATACGCAGGAGTTGTAGAAGAGAAAAAAGTGGGCAAAGATAAGATGACATTTGTTGAAGAATGTAAGAATCCAAAAGCTGTCTCGCTTCTCCTGAGAGGAGGTACAGAGCATTTTGTGGATTCTGTAGAAAGAGCATTGGAAGATGCTATAGGTGTAGTAGCTACGATAATAAAGGATAGAACGGTAGTTGCTGGTGGCGGTGCTGCAGAGATAGAGCTTTCAAAGAAATTATTGGACTACGCCAGCAAGGTAGGCGGCAGGGAGCAGCTTGCTATAAAGGCTTTTGCTGATGCTTTGGAGATAATTCCAAGAACACTTGCAGAGAATGCAGGTATCGATCCTATAGACATTCTGGTAAAACTCAGGTCGACCCATGAAAGAGATGGCAAAAACACAGGTTTCGATGTCTTTGATGGCGAATCCAAAGATATGATGAAGAAAGGTGTAGTAGAGCCTCTGAGGATCAAATCACAGGCTGTGAAATCATCATCTGAAGCTGCTATAATGATACTGAGGATAGATGATGTCATAGCTGCAAGTGAGCTTGGCAAAGGTGCAGGAGGACCTCCCACGGGTCCAGAAGGAATGGGTCCAGAAGGATATTAATAAAATTTAATTTTTTCTTTTTTATAGGTGAAAAAATGGAAGACAATCTAAAAAAAGGAACGACTACCGTAGTAGTTGTATACGATAAAGGTGTAGTTTTGGCTACAGACAAAAGGGCATCAACAGGATATTTAATAGCCCACAAAAATGCTCAAAAGCTTTTTAAGATAACAGATACTATTGGAGCTACCTGCGCAGGTGTAGTAGGGGATATACAGAGTCTTATAGGACTTTTAGAGGCTGAAGCTAATTTATATGAGATGAAAAATGGAAAAAAGATATCTACAAAAGCTTTGGCCAGATTAACATCCAATATTCTTCAAGGTCAGAGGTATTATCCTCTGATAGCATGGTTAATTCTTGGGGGGTACGATTCAAGTGGAGCTGAAGCGTACTCTATAGATCCCATAGGAGGTGTCAACAAAGATACCATGATCTCTACAGGATCAGGATCAACTATGGCTTATGGCGTTTTGGAAGACAGATTTAGGGAAAATATGACGCTCGAAGAAGGGATAGAACTCAGCATTAGAGCAATAAATGCAGCTATACAGAGAGATCTTGCTACTGGTGATGGAATAGCTGTCGCGGTGGTTGACAGTTCAGGATACAGAGAGCTCTCGAAAGAGGAGATAGAAACTATAGCGGTAAAGGTGAAAAACAAATGATGCCAAAAGGAATGGG
>QMUN01000091.1 GCA_003660605.1 Thermococci archaeon | reverse complement strand
GGTTTTACGTTCTCGCTGTTCTTAGGCAGTAATAAGTGGTGAGGAGTAACTTCAACAGTTATATTCTCATTTTTATATCTTTTAAGAAATTCTATCTCTTCCTTCGTAGAAACGTGGCATACATGAAGTTTTGTTCCGTACTTTATTGATAGTTTTACGCATTCTTTGATACCATTTATATCTGAATGGACAGCTATCGGTTTTTTATATGAGAAAAGTTTGTCAAGATCTCCTTTAAAAAGAAGCTTTCCTGTTGTTTCGGTTAAAAAAATTTTGATGAATTTGTATCCGTTAAAAAAACTAAGATCATCTGTAACAGAGAAATTTATTCCATAGTCGCAGTAAGCCTTTTCTTTAAAAAGTATGCGTCTCTCTTCAAAGATATCTTCATTATTTACGGGTGGGGACGTGTTCGGCATCTCCACTATACCCGTAACACCTTTGGAGATCGCTGCCATTGTAGCTGTTTCCACAGTTTCTTTATAACTCTGGTTAAAATCTCTGCAGTGAACATGCATATCTATTACACTTGGAATTGTCATACTACCGTTGAAGTCTATGCCTTTTGCAGAAAAACTCCCGATATCTTTAATTTTCCCATTTTCTACGAGTATATCACATTTTTTTATACCTTGAGATGTTACCATATTCAGATTTTTGAAGAGCATTATCTATAGTAGATTCGCACGTTTTTATTCTTTTTGTTTGAACTCATCCGGATGTGCATCTTCTATCTCTTTCATTTTGTTCTTGTGTTCCATCGCTTTATTCAAGTGTTCTTCGTACGATGATTCATACTGATCTCTGAGGTTTGTCAGGATACTAAAAGCATCTTCTCCTACTTCCCTTTGGAGATCCGGATTTTGAGTCTGCATTTCAATAAGATTATCTAAAGCCTGAGAAAATTCATCAACAAGATTTCCATATACAGTTATATGAGTATTCATCTTCTCCTGATCGTTATTTATACCTGCTTCTGCCCATTCAATACCTTCGTTACATAATTTTTCGAGGATATCCATGAGTGGAGAAAGTTTACCCATATACTCTACGTACACATCTAATCCGAGGATTGTTCCATACGTAACCGAGTTCTCTATGTATTCTTTGATTTTTGGGATGTTGTCTTTTGCCCTTTGAAAAAGCTGGATTGTATCTGAGTATCCTTCTGTATTTTCAGCTGTGGAGATGAGACTTACAGTTGCATTAAAGGAGGGGTCAATGTTCTTCCCATTTTCTATAAGCATCATTACCATTGCATATTTTTTTAAGTTTTCTGCATATTCTTTGAGTTCCTTTTTGTTATATATGTATTCATTTGTGTACTCTGTTAGAAAATCCATCCCTGTATCCCCCGAGTACTCCAGGGCTTTTTCTCCTGCAGATATAGATAAATTTAATTGTTCAATTCCGTTATCAAATAGAGAAAGCGATTCTTCATAATTTCCATTGTTTACTTTACCTTCTGCCTGAGTGATATAATCAGTTCCTTTTATAGCATAATCGTTGGCAGTATCTATCTGATCGTTCCAGTCATCTATAGAAATATTCTTCACACATCCTGATAATAGAATTGTGAAGATTATAAAAAAAGTTCCTATAAATTCTTTTATTTTTTTCATTATCTTCACCTAACCATAGAGGACTCCGATCCTCTTTTAAGTTTCTTTGGAACATTACTAACCTTTACTATGTTTTGGGTATTTACCATGTAAACAGGGTCCCCGAATTGATCGTAGTTATCCCCTCTCACTACCTTTACAAGAACGATCTTTATCTTCATCGATGTTCCATCTTTTAATTTGTACTCATTCCATTCTTCCTTTATGGTATCAAAATCTACTTCTTCCATAATCTCACCTTTCCAAAATATGTGGGTGGTGTTATATAGTTTTTTATAAAAATAAAGAAAAAGCATCAGTGCTCATAAGTTTCATCATCCGTATGTCAGAATTGGATTCATTCATCACATGCTAAACCCTATCACAAGAAGACTCTTAAGCTTTTTCTTTAACTCTATAATCTGAGGGGTGTAGAGAGTTAGCTCTTTCTCTGTTTCTAAGACGGCATCAAAGGTATACTTTTCTTTATTCAAAATTTTTTTAACTAAAAAACATTCGTATATATTTCCCTCGAATCTGTAAACTTCTTTTTTTCTTAAAAAAACTAAAGGAAGAAATATTTTTCTCCAAAACTCCCTGGGCACAAAATTCTCCAGGAATTCTATATCTTTACTCTCAAAATAATGTTCACCTGTTTTTGTTCTTACTTTGGGAACATCCCGTTCTATCAAACTCTTTAACGATATTTTTTCTTCAGGAAGGTGATCATTCAAGCGTGCAAGCTCATAACCTATGTATACAAAAAAACGATCATCCATAATAATACTACGAAGGAAAACTTTAAAAACTTTGATTATAAAGAAATAAAAGAGGAGATCACATGAAAAAAAGGTACTCGATTATTCTTGTAATAATACTTTTTTTGTTTCTTGGAAATTTTACCGCTGATGGACCTGAGTTTGTTATAGAAGAGGAGAATGTGGAAATAACGGTACTGGAAGATTCATCTCTTGATATATGGTATTTTTTAACGATAAAAACAACTTTTGGTCCCCAGAGAGGAATATATTTCGGTATTCCAAAGGAGGATATCCTCGATTACTCGGTAACTTCGGGGAATACAATGTTAGATGTAGAAAAGCAGGGGACAAAACTGAAGATATACTTTCCTGCAATTGCTGACTCAGGAGATGTTACGAGATTAAAAATTCATCTGTTAGTTCCAGAGATGGTCTATAAAGACGAGGAAGGAAGGGTGGGAGTAGAGTTTTACCCTGCATGGTGGGATTACCAGCAAGTGAATGCCCTGCGAGTAAAATTTATCGCTCCCGAAGGTGTCACGAAAGAAGATCTTGGATGCTATCCTGCACCTGCAGATAATTTCGGAGAGGAAGATGGAAGAGCTTTTGCTTACTGGGAGAGAGTTTTAAACAGTGGAGAAAAATTTAGATGTGGGATATCATTTCCCGAGGGATATGTGACGAATGTTGCAGAGGAAAAACCGAGTGCAGGTAACCTTCCTCTGTTTATAGGATTGGCCATTATCATAATTGTCGTTTTAGCTATAGCGTTTGGTATTTATAAGGCAGTTAAAGCAGCAAAGAAAATGTATACAGACCCGATAATGAGCATGGAATCTCTTGGTGTTAGAAAAGATCTTGACAATATAGAGGCTGCTGTGCTTCTTGGAGCACATCCCTTTAAAATAATTAACATACTTCTATTCGGGCTTGTGAAAAAGGGAAAAATAAAAATTCTGAAGTGGGATCCTGTAAAAATTGAGATTTTACCCTCAAGAAAAGAGGAAAAGAGTTATCACTGCCCAAATTGTGGAGCCCCGATGAGAGGAGAATCTGAAAAAGAGTTCTGCGAATACTGTGGATGTGAGGTTGTTTATGAAGGGAAAACATTCTATTATGAAAACCAGTTCCTTTTAAAAGGTATTAAAAAAGATGGAACTCTGGATGTAAATGGCATTAAATTAGTTTTAAAGAGTTTAAACAGGACTGTAGACAGAAAAATTAAAGGATATTGTAGAAGAGACACAGAGAAATATTATAAAGAAAGAATAGAGAAATACTGGGGAGAACTCAAGAAAATATCCCCTGAGGAAAGATATAGATTGTTTGGTGAAAAAGCTGGATGGCTTATGATAGATGAAAAGTTTGACGATAAGGCTGGCTCAACATTCAGAGATGTAGATGTCATGTTCAGACCAACATCATGGTGGCTCTGGTACAATTTACCAAAAGGACAATACTCCGGAAAAGAGTTTGCGAAGGAGTTCGGCAAAGGTAAAAGTAGTATCGAGAAGAATCCAGGTATAAGTGCTAAGAAACTTGCAGGTATTATAGCGCCAAGAGCTATAGCTCATTCTGGAAAATCCTGCGTATGTGCATGCGTTCACTGTGCCTGTGCATGCGCCTGTGTTTCCTGTGCCTGTGCATGCGCTGGAGGGGGAGGTTTCTGATGTTAAGAAAAACATTGTTGTTTGAAGAAGGAAAAATAAGGCTCAGTCTTAGAGAAGAAACTGGATTTTCTGTCTTGAACATAAATGGAGCGCACATACTTTATCTAAATGAAACAGCATCAGAGTATGTAAGATACATAATGGAAGAGAAATCCAGAGAAGAGATAATTAAAATTATGACAAAGAAATACAAAGTTGCCAAAGAAAAAGTGGAAAAAGATTATGAAAAAGTTTACTTCGACATTATAGCTTTGGCATCTTCAAAAGATATATGCCCCTTTTCTTCTCTAGGAATAGAAAGTGTATCTCCATTTTCCAAGGATTATGAGCTTAAAGCACCTCACAGATTTGATCTTGCCATAACTTATCGATGCAATAATAAGTGCATACACTGCTATGCAGCATCACCGCGAGAAACGGAAGAACTCAGTACGGAGAAATGGAAAAGAATCATTGATACAATCTCTGAACTCAGTAACGCAGTAGTTTTTACAGGAGGAGAGCCCCTTTTGAGAGAGGATATAGTGGATTTGGTAGCCTACAGTAAAAACCTCGTTACTGGACTTGTTACCAACGGAAGGTTACTTCCAAAATACATGGACAGTTTGGAGAAAGCTGAATTAGATCATGTGCAGATAACAATAGAAGGATTTGAAAATGTTCATAACAAAATTGTCGGGGCAAATGCATGGAAAGAGACTGTAGAAGGAATAAAAAAGGCTGTGGATTCATCTG
>QMUN01000090.1 GCA_003660605.1 Thermococci archaeon | reverse complement strand
TATCAATACAGTTTTCATCCCCACATTCTTTGCACCTTTTAGATCTTCTATTTTATTATCCACCATCAGGGCTTCCTCAGGCGGTAAATCTAATCTTTCCAGTGCAATTTCGTATATTTTTGGTGAGGGTTTTTCATACTTCACCTCGGAAGATATGATCACAAACTCAAAAAAATGTTCCAATCCGAGTCTCAAAATTTTTTCCCACTGCTTTACAGGAACACCATTCGTCACTATTCCAAGTTTCTTTTTTCTTTTTACAAGTTTTATGAGCGTGGGAACAGTGTCATCAAAAGGTCTTATATAGGCAAACTTCGTGTTATGATAAGCTATAACGCCAGAGGCTAAAAACTTGTAATCCACATATCCCAACTTTTCTTCAAGAAATCTGTTAAAATGCTCAGAATAATTACTTCCATATCTTTTTACGATCCTCATGAGATCTTCGTATCCTTTTTTTAAATCTATGTCCAGCCCTTCATTTACCATGGCTTTCAATGCAGACTTTCTCGCACTTTCAGAAAGTGCAGTGGAGTTGTAAAGAGTATCATCCAGATCAAAAACTACAGATTTTATCATCACATTTTTTTATTTTTCAGGTATATATGGTTTTTGATGAAATATCACTTCCTCTCGAAATCCTCACAAAAATAGTAAGCAGGTACTTTCTTCCAATGCTTCTTGCAGTAACCGAACTCTTTTGTTTCTTCCTCATAATATTTGCAGAGGAGACATTTTTTATCTTCTTTTTCCAGGAATGGTTTTTGAATCCTTTTAATTATCTCTTCTCTTCTCTTTTTTTCTTTCTCAATGGATTCTTTTCTTCTCCTTATCATCCTTTCGAGATCTGGAAGTTCACTCATATTTACTACTTGGGTTTATATTATTTTAAGTTTTGCAAAGGTGCAACAGTAAAGTTTTTATTCTCATGTTTCTTAATTTTCATATGTCCAAGATCGGTGACGAAGAAATTATTGAACTTCACAAAAAGGGGTTAACGGACAGGGAGATTGCCAGTGCTTTAGGCGTTTCTCAGAGTTCTGTAAACTACAGAAGACAGAGACTTGGACTTAAAAACAATTACCACAATAAACATAAAAAATTCGATGAAGATAAGTTTCTGGAGCTGTACAATTTGGGATATACTGACAGGGAGATAGCTGAAAAGATGAATCTCACTGCTCCAGCAATAAATTACAGGAGAGTTAAACTTGGATTAAGAAGCAACAGAGAGCTTCCCGAGCTTAATGCTGTTATTAATCTTCGTTCAAGGGGATATACAGTACAGCAGATAGCTGAGGAGCTTAAAGTTTCGTTGACTTTGGTAAAAATAAGTTTGGAAAAGGCATCAGTTTGAAGAGGGTGTGGAATGAAGAGGATATTGTTGATTACCCTCTTAGTATGCTCCTTCGTAGAGCTTGGAGCATCAGAGGAGAATATTAGAATAAATGAGTTTTGTATAAAAGGAGGGGAGTGGATAGAGCTTTACAATCCTAATCCTTTTGATGTTTCTTTAAACGGATACTCCATAGAGACGAAAGAAGACTTGTTTGAATTTACAGGAGGAACAATACCTGCTGATGGATTCTATATTTTTGAGCCCTCAGGCTTTCTCGACAACGACGGAGATATAATAACTCTCAGAGATAATACTAACTCAACAATTGACATGGTATCTTACGGATATGAAGGATATGCTCCCGCACCTCCGAGTCATAAATCCTGCGCTTTTATTAATGAAGAATGGAATCTGGATCTTACTCCTACCAAAGGAGAAGAAAATGACGTCGCCAATGTAAGTTTGGGAAGTTCACTCATGATTAACGAAATATATGAAAAAACCATCGAGTTCTACAATCCTCAAGAAATCCCGATAAATATCAAAGATTTCTTCATAACGGATGGGGATAAAATCGATACCATAGATCTTAACTCCACCATATATCCTCATGATGTGCTTGTTTTTGAGACTATAATAACATTTACAGAAAAAGATGTTCTGTATCTATTCGACAACTTAGGAAGACTTATCGATATGATTGGATATTATAGCCACGATCTCGATGAAAGTCTCCAGAGAATCCCAGACGGAGATCCAACATTTGGGTACTCATGGGAAACTTCTAATCTTTATGACATTCCCGAGTCCTTAGGGTCTTTAAATGATTTTTTTATAATAAGTGAGGTTTACAAGAATTTCATCGAACTTTATACACCAATACCGAGAGAGGTATCTTTTTCAATTACCCTGGAAACTAAAAGAGAGTTCACCCTCTACGTAGATAGATTTTTGATCATATCCAACAATGACAGATCTTTTTTCAGAGAGTTCAGATTTCATTCAGATATTGTGATCAACGAAAGCTTCAACGAGATAACTATAGAGTTTAAGGGAATGGAAGATCATCTAATATACGATCACGAAACTCTGGCAAGGATACCTATAAAACCAAACTCGGATTTTAAAGAAACAAAGCCAACACCAAAAGAGTATAACAGATTATATTCTCTGGATCCTCCTCTGGTAATTACAGAAGTTATGTACAATCCCAAAAAACCACAGCTTGATAAATATTATGAATGGATAGAGATTTACAATCGCAGCGATCTTCCTTATGATCCAGAAAATCTGTATTTTGAGAACAAAAAGATAAATGGGGATTTAATACCGCCGGGAGAGTATGCTGTTATAGCAGATTCAGATACACATCTCTTTGATGAGATAGATATAAAAAACAAGCTTAAACTGGATGGAAATCTCTCTTTATCAAATTCTGGGGATTATATTGCTATCATGGAGGGAGATATAATTTTAGATGACATGACCTATCATAAGAATTCATCTAAGGAAGGATTTTCCCTTGAAAAAATAAACGGACTCTGGAGAAAGGGTAGATTTGGAGGGACTCCAGGATATGCAATAGAAATAGAAGAGAGGGAATATTATGATACGATACTCTGTATATTTAGAAACAACGATGAACTGGAAAAAGAGATCGCTGAAAAAATTGCAGAGCTGGAGAGTACTTCACTCTCTAATTCTGAGGAGTTTCTCTCTATAAAAAATGAATTTGAGAGTTTTAAAGGAGGATTTATAATAAAAAACAGATTTTTAAAGGATTTAAAAAGAAGATTAGACTCTTTAAAAATTTATGAAAAGAATATTCTCTTCCTGGAAAATAAGGACCAGTACTACAAAATGAATGAATCTTTGAAAAAGACTTTGAATGAGCAGGATATAGGTCTCTATGCCTCTACTGATTTTCCAGATCTGGAAAGGTATGATATTGTTTTTGTTACAAATCCTGAAAATGATTTTGAAGACGAAGAAATTCAAAAACTGGAAAAATACATGAAAGATGGAGGGATACTTATACTCTGTGGCACATATTATACGTACCTGAATACAGATATGAACAGAATATCTGAAAAATACGGCACAACTTTCGTTAAATCCAGTTTAAGAGATGATGAGAGCAACAGTGGAAAAAACTATTATGTTATAGTAAAGGAGTTTCCAGATTTGCCTTTTTATGAGAATATAGAAGAACTCAACATCTCTGGAGGAGCTCTTTTGTATGAGGATTGCACTGTTATTTTAAAAGGAAATGAGACTACATATGCAGTAACAGAGAATAATACAATCGAAAATTTTGCAATAATCACGCTAAGAAAAGTAGGAGATGGATATTTAATCTGCTCGGGATCATCGCAGATGTTCACGACAGGCATAAAGTATGGAGACAATCTGAAGTTCACTGTTAACTTTATAGAATATTTACTGTCTTTGTGATCATATGCTCCTTTTGAAGCATATGAAAAAATTTGAAATTATGCATTTTTTGAGAAATAAAGTTCGTATACATTAGTTTCACAGAGAAGTAAAACAGAAAAGTTTTTAAAGGGAAAACTACATATAGTAGATTAATGTGTTATGAAACTCTATATGTTGTGGTAGAATGAAGTGTCCTTACTGCTCCTATGGAGAAACAAAAGTCATAGATAGCAGAGAAAGTGAAAATGGAAGCTTTGTTAGAAGAAGAAGGGAATGCATAAAATGTGGTAAAAGATTCACAACATACGAGAGAATAGAGAGGAGTTTTGTTGTGATAAAAAAGGACATGAGAAGAGAACCTTACCGGAGGGATAAGTTAGCTCTGGGTATAGAGAAGGCCTGCGAAAAAAGACCTATCTCGCAGGAGATAATAGAAAAAATGTTAGACGAAATAGAAAATGAACTTCAAAATCTCGGGAAAAATGAAATAGAAAGTAAAATTATTGGTGACATTGTAACAGAAAAGTTAAAAACTCTGGATCATGTAGCATATATAAGATTTGCTTCGGTATATAAACAGTTTGAAGATTTAAGTTCATTTGAGAAAGAATTAAAAAAATTGAAGGATGAATAAAATGGTAAAAATAAAAAAAGTTAGGAAGAGAGACGGAAGGGTAGTAGATTTTGATCAGGAGAGGATAACAAATGCTATCTTTAAGGCTGCTCAGGCTGTTGGCGGAAAGAATAGAAAACTATCCAAAAAGTTGTCCGACAAGGTAGTGCGTATTTTAGAGGAGAAATATCCAGACAAAATACCGCACGTTGAGGAGGTACAGGATGTTGTAGAGAAGGTATTGACAGAAAATGGTCATTACAGAACGGCAAAAGCTTATATTCTATATAGAGAACAGCACAAGAAGATTAGAGAAACAAGAAAGCTTATAATGGACATTGAAGAAACAATGAATGGGTATTTAAAACAGTCAGATTGG
>QMUN01000089.1 GCA_003660605.1 Thermococci archaeon | reverse complement strand
TATGAAAAAGAGGTTAGTAGAGTTAGGATTGTTGATAGCTATAATGATTTTAGCAGTATATGTGAGATCCGAGTATATACTGGATAAAGACGTGGAGAAAAAATACTTACTCGGATACGATCCTTACTATCATTATAGAGTTGCTGATTATATCTTGGAGAACGGAGAGAGACCTGAATGGGACACGATAGCTAACGCTCCTTATGGGCAGCCTTTATCACATCCTCCATTATTTCATTACTATCTAGCATATACCTACAAAATTTTTGATATTTTCTCAAATAAATCTTTTTTTGATTTTGCAGTATATTCCAACATAATCTTGATAATTCTTACTGTAATTATCGCTTTTTTAACAGGAAAAGCACTTACCAATGACGTGGGCGGAGTTTTTACAGCTTCCCTCTTTGCAGTATCAAATGCGGTAGTAAAGAGAAGTGTTATAGGATTTACAGATACAGATCTCTTTGTAGTCTTTTTCTCATTATTAATTACATTTTTCTGGATCAAAGCTGTGAAAAATATAGGTTTAAAAAATAAAAGGACATTATTTAGCATTTTATGTGGATTCTCCATATTTCTGTACTGTATAACATGGTCTGGCTATTTCTATATGCTTTCTCTTGTGCTGGCAGCGACAGTACTTTTATGTATCATAGGGATCATTAAAACTAAAAAGATATGTTTTAAGGAAGGAGAAATCTTAGTTCTTTCTCTTTTAGGATTTTTTGTGCCGTATACATTATATAAATCCCAATATCTATATTTTTTGGCATTGTTAGTCATAACATCCCTCATATTGCTCTTTGAATTTAAAATAAAGATAGAAGCTATAAACAAGATAAATAAGAATGCGATTTATGTCATAGGTGGCATTGTTCTGATCGTTACATCCCTTGTCATCTACAAACAGGGAGTGATAAAGATAATTATACCGTTCGGTAAATACTCTGTGGATAATGTTTTGAATGTTGGTGGTATTCTGTACCCTACGACAGAAGTATCTATAAGAGAGCTTTATCAAACAGATATTCGCGTTTTATACAGCCTTTTCAGTTTTGGTCTCATTTTAGCTCCTATGGGCATAGTATTATCTATATGGAAAGACAGGAAGTACTCCTACGCTATATATCTTATATTGTTCATAATAGGAACATATAGCATGCTTGTGAAGGGGGGTAGGTTTAGCTTGATAATGGCTGTTCCCATAATAATCGGAACTGGGCTGTTTTTTGGAAAGATATACGAAATAATAAATGAAAAGATACCCAAAAAAAAGATAGTGAGTGTTGGAGTTATATCGATGATTATCCTGTCTCCGATCATTCTCGTTCCTGCGTATTTAGAAGCAGATAAAAATAACTCGGGGCAGAGGGAGATCACAGATGAGTGGTGGGAGGCACTAAACTGGATAAATGAGAATACTCCAGAAGATGCTACGATAGTTACATGGTGGGATTTTGGATACTGGATAGAGGCCATAGGGAAGAGAAAAACAACAATGAATGGAGGACATTACAATATAAATGCAAGGCTCGTTAAAACGGGTAACTTATTCAATACACAGTCGGAGTTAGTGGCAATGAAGGAGATATATGGTTTTGATGTCAACTGTACAAAGGAGGAGGCTTTAGAAGATCTGGAAGGTGTCAGAGAATGGTCAAAAGATTCAAAATTGGCAAGGAAAGAAAAATTGAAGGAAATGCAAAAGTATGCAGATGACAATGCTTATGTGATTGTGGATGAAAAAATGGCGTCAATATACTCATGGATCAGTTACTACGGATCATGGGATTATAATAAGGGAAAGGGAGAAAAGACGCCTATTTATAAATTCTACCTTGTAAATATGAGACAGATACCTGATGGTGTGGAATACATCTACAAGAGTGGGGAAACGTTAATAGATGTTATACAGGATTATAACAACAATTTCCATGCTTCTTTAATCAGAGATAATAAAATCATACCTTTAACGGGGACATTGTTTGATAACAATGGGAAAAAGAATTTACTCATAAATAGAAATGGGACTCTGGGGATCGCGTATCTCTCCGATATCAGAGATACCGTTAAAAGCGAAGGAGGGGTAGTATACTACAATACGCCAAAAGTTCTCTACCTCATAGAGCCTGAGGGAGTTTCAAAGATGTTTTCAAGGCTCATGTTCTTTGACGGCGCAAATCTCAGTTATTTTGAACTTGTGCAAAGTTTCGGATCTGTAAAAATATATAAAGTTTATAAAGAACCGCAAGAAAATCTGAACGAAGATATTAATTACGGAGAAGATGAGTTCTTCAAAAAAATGAGTAAAAAATGATCTTTTATTTTTTCTGAATAATTTTTGCAAAAACATAGATACAGATGAAAATAACACAGAGTACAACACTTCCAAGCAGAAAATAATGGAAGGTATTCACTCCAACGTTAGTTGCTTCGGGAATGGGAACATCTAAAGGAGCTTTTTCAGCTGCAAGTCTCTGTACAAAAGACTCTTTCCTCTGAGTAAACCATCCTATAGTCACTGTAATTCCTAAAGCTATTAACAAAGAGAGCGGTGCAACAATCCTCGTTTGTAAGGCGTTTTTTATGCTCGAAATCGTCTCTTTTTCTTGCGCAGGAATAATAAGGATGGCCTTTTTGGCGGGAGAATAATATTTTATCTCTCTGAATTTTTTGCTTAATTTTGTATCCGCAACTTTAACGAGATTCAGTTCTGTTAATCTTTCTATATGGAACAATACTGTAGGGAGGGGGATCTGAAGGTTTTCAGCTATTTCAGATGCTGTAATTATATTCAAATTATAGATCTCTTCAAGGATCTTTCTTCCAGTGTCATTGGCCAATTCTAAAGCTATCTTCTTTGTGCTTTTTTCTTTTGTCGTGGTTATATGCACGATCTCATTTAAGTCCATGTATAAAAAGAGTAAGAAAACTTTATAACTCTTTTGCATAACTTCAGGATTTCTTGAAGTTTAGAAATGTTTTTATACCAATAGATTATATTATTATTATGATAGCAAGAATTATACTTATTATTTTCATACTTTCTCTGTGGCATCCTCAGGAAAACAGGGATTTTTTTGTAGTAGACGGAGAACCTCAATGTCTAGTACTTTACGGAGAGAACTCAGCTGATTTTGAGTCTGCAAAAATAATAGCTGAGAAGATCGCCGAGATATCAAAGAAAAAAGAAGAAATTTTTCCATACTTAGAGGAGAACTATAGTGATAAAAATAACTTAAGAACATCTCACTGTGATTTTATAGTTGTGGGGAATACTTCTGGATATTTTAACGAAAAACCATATATCTCTCTTCCTTTATGGTACGATGATAAAAATCTGAATGGAAAACTGGATAAAGACGAATCAAGGGAAGAGATTTTCATTAATTTCTCAGAGGAAAATAATATTTTTCCAGTTTTAAACATCGGTGATCTTAGATATAGAGCTGTGATAGAAGAGCTTCCAATGAAAAAGTTATGGAAATCAGGAGAAAAAAATGTTTACATCTATGAAAATGCTGGAAAGGTCAGATTTTTAAATCAGGATTTTACACCTTTAGAGTTTTTTCAAAGCATTGGGGAAAATGTAGTTTTCTTCGGTGATCCCTATGAAAAAGAGTTGCCAATACAAAAGGATATAGAGTTCCAGGGATGGAAGGTACATTTAGGTGAAGAATATACTGTAATTGAGCCTAACGGCAATACTCATAGCTTCGATCCTGATGATCTTATATATATTCAGAGAAATGTGTGCTCCTTAAAAGAGATAACTATTTTTGCAATGAAAATTGAGGATAATAAGATTGATATCTATGTTCTTAGAAATTATGGTGCCCTTCAGGATACTACAGGGATAAAAATAGGGAACGATGAGTGGAGCTTGAATATACGCTCTTTGGACATAGAGTACGAGGATGTCAATGATATGTCTCCTGTTTTCAAAGACGGTGATATAGAGTATATAATAGAGCTGAGAAATTACTCTCCTCTCTCGGAAAACATTTATATCACAGAGTTTCAGATCCCGCCGTGTGGATTGTCTGAAGGATCATATACGGGGAGGATATTCTTTTCTCTTGAGATAACAGACTCGGATCCTCACGACAAAGAAATAGATTCAGTAAAAATGATTTATAAAAAAGTGATTCAAGAAAGTTTTTTAAGATTCTTAATCAAAGATACCGAACTTACAGAAGAAATAAGAAATTCTTACAATATAATTTCTGTAGGAGGGCCAGGATATACAAAAACAGAAAAAGGAACTAATATATGCAATTTATGGACAAAAGCCCTTGTAGATCAAGAATTATCAAAAGTAGACTGGTATATTTCAGAGGGAGAATGGGAGTACATAGAAGATAACAAAACTTTAATAGTTGCGGGAAAAGACAGAGAAGCAACAAGAAGAGCTGCAGAAGAATTGATTGAAAGTTTATAGAAAGATTTAAATATCTTATTTTTAAAGGTTAATTATGAAAAGGTATTTAGTCCTTGTTCTGATTATTTTAGTTTTGGATACAGTATATGCTGAAAGAGTATATGATTTAGAATGGACACACATCACAAAAGGAGAAGTACGGAATTTGTCTCTTATGGGGAATAAGATCATTTTTTCGTCGGGGGAGTATGAAGGATTTTCAGACCCGTATACAGAAAATAAGATATACGCTTTTAGTTTTACTGGAAAAAAACTGTGGGAAAAAGAGTTTCCAGATCTTATAAAGAAGATCCAAATAGAAAAAAATATATATTTTTCATCGGGAAGATATTTTTAC
>QMUN01000088.1 GCA_003660605.1 Thermococci archaeon | reverse complement strand
TGTGTGAGTTTAAAGTTATAACACTACATCCTATATTTTCAAGTAAATAAGGTAACGTTAAACTCCCAACACCATTCCCACAGTCTATAACTATTTTCAGATTTCCTATTTTTTCTCTATTGACAAAGGATAATATTTTTTTAAAATACTCTGGTAATATATTTTTTTTCTCTATTTTTCCGATTTTATCCCAGTTTTTTAAATTAAAATCTTCTTTTTTTATTCTCTCTTCTATCATTGGCTCTTTTTCCTTTTTCAATCCCATTCCATTTGGCTCCAGAAATTTTATTCCGTTGTACTCTGGAGGATTATGAGATGCCGTTATCATGATGCCCCCCTTAGTTTTCAATGTTTTTGTTGCAAACATTACGACAGGGGTCGGAACCATCCCTACATCTATAACATTCACACCGCATGAAATAACTCCGGAGATAAAAGAGTTTTTTATCATTTCACTCGAACTCCTCCCATCACATCCCACTACTATTGCTCCATCTTTTACAAGTGTGGCAAAGCTCATTCCCATCTCCAAAGCAAGTTCAGAGGTTAAATCCTTGTTTACTATACCTCTTATCCCGAATGTACCGAACAATGCCATAAGATTTTATAGAGAGAATATTTTTTAAAGTTATGGGTGTATCTTAGAATGTGAAGACACTGATAATGGCAGGAGGATACGCTACGAGGTTAATGCCTCTAACAGAAAAACGGGCAAAACCATTGCTTCCAGTAGTGGGAAAGCCAATAATAGATTACATAATTGAAAAAATTCCATATGATGGCATAATAGTCTCAACAAATGAAAAGTTTAGAAGAGAATTTGAGATATGGGAGTCTAAAGTAGATAAAAATATAGACCTTTTCATAGAAAAAACGAGAAAAGAAGAGGAAAAGCTCGGAACTGTTGGTGCTATAAATTATCTGATTAAAAAGAAAAAAATAGATGAGGATCTATTCGTTATTGCAGGGGACAATATATTTGAATTTGATTTTAATGATTTCATAAAATCGTATAAAGATAATCCATTAATTGCTCTGTACGATATTAAAGATAAGAATAAAGTTAAAGGAAAATATGGTATTGCTATCATTGAAAAAAATAAGGTCAGGGGATTTCAGGAAAAACCGGAAAATCCCAGATCAACATTAGTGAGCGTGGGATGCTATATCTACCCAAAAGATATTTTGCCTCTTTTCTCCGAGTTTTTAAAGAAGACAGAGAAAAAGAAAGATGCTCCTGGGTACTTTAACGAGTGGCTATGCAAAAGAAAGGAAATGGATTGTTTTATTTTTCATGGAAACTGGTATGATATAGGAGACAGAGAATCTTATATAAAAGCTAATATGGATTATTCTGGAAAAGTTTATATTGGAGAAAACTCTGAGATAGTAAACTCCAAGATTGAAAACTCTGTCATTCTGGAAAATTCAAAGATAATAGATTCTTCTGTCAGGGGATGTGTAATCGATAGAAACTCAGAATTACAGGGTGTTGATATCGAGGATTGTATAATAGGAGAGGGTACAAAGATCAGGAAGTGCTGAAACGAAAAACTTATATATAATTTCATACTACGTATAGTAGTGAATGAAGTGATGTTATGGCTTCAGTAGAGTTCAGGAATGTAACAAAAAGATTTGGAGATGTAGTTGCTGTAAACAACGTGAACTTTAAAGCGAGGGACAGGGAATTTTTGATTCTCGTTGGTCCTTCCGGGTGCGGAAAATCGACGACACTTAGAATGGTTGCAGGATTGGAAGAGGTTACCGAAGGAGAGATATATATCGGAGATGAGCTTGTAAATGACCTGCCGCCGAAAGATAGGAATATTGCGATGGTATTCCAGAACTATGCTCTATATCCTCATATGAATGTCTATGGAAACATGAGCTTTGCCTTAAGACTTAAAAAATTTTCAAAAGAAGAGATAGATGCAAGAGTACAGGAAGCTGCCAGTTTGTTGGAGATAGAAAATCTATTGAATAGAAAACCAAAGGAACTTTCTGGAGGACAGAGGCAAAGAGTGGCTGTAGGTCGTGCGATAGTTAGAAAACCAAAGGTATTTTTGTTTGACGAGCCGCTCAGTAATTTGGATGCAAAACTGAGAACTCAGATGAGAACTGAACTCAGCAAATTGCATGAAAAATTAAAAACAACTATAATATATGTCACGCACGACCAGGCAGAGGCAATGACTATGGGAGATAGAATCGTTGTCATGCGCGATGGATTGATACAGCAGATAGACACACCGCAAAAACTATACGATCACCCTATAAATGAATTCGTGGCAGGTTTTATTGGCTCGCCATCCATGAACTTTATGGACTGCACCATAGTTGAAGAGAATGGGATATATGCGGATGCAGGGATCTTCAAAGTCAAGATCCCTGAAGAGTTTGATTTAAGTAAATTCATAGGCAAAGATGTTACATTCGGAATAAGACCTGAGGATTTGCACGATAGAGAGTTTATAAAAGATGTAAAACCTGAGAATACCTTTACCGCTAAGGTCGAGGTCAGAGAACCTATGGGTTCAGATGTGTTTCTGTACTTAGAGAAGGATGGAAAGGAGATATTGGCCAGAGTAAACGCTGCAACAAAAGCTGAAGAAGGTAAGGAGATAGAGATAGCGATAGATGCCAATAAAATGCATCTCTTCGATAAAACTACAAAAAAGACAATAATATGATCAAATTTTATTTTTGTATATTTCTATCATCTCTTTCATCTTGTCTCTCTCAAGTTTTCCGTGGAGTGTTTCTGTCTCAAAAAATCTTTCAGGGATCTTTATCTTATTAGGATCATACCCCATTTCCCTCTTTATTTTCATTTTCATTTTAAATATCTCTTCGCCCAATATCTCAAGATCTTCTTCGTTTTTGTTTATCCCTATACTCTTCAATGCTTGGGAAACAAGTTTTAGATCGTATATTCCTCTGGAAAACAGGCACATGATCAAAGTCTCGTATATACATCTGTTTTTTTCTTCGTTCAACAAATTCTCTACTATTTTTTCTGAGTTTATCTCTTTTAATTTTTGATCTACTGCATATCCTCCAGAAAGATGAGAATGTCTTGCGCTAAATGTCAATCCAAGAATGTTGGCATACCCTGTATGGTACCCTGCTATTTCATTACCTCCCAGAGATAAAGCAAACTCTTCTCCACCATAAATTTTGGAGGCATAAGCAACTCCTTTACTTAACGCCTTAAAAAAATCGTTTTCCTGGTTTACTAAGGATTTTATAAAATCCAAATAATTTTTTTTATTACCAAAACTTAATTTATATTTTGTCTCTTTTTCTGATATTATCCCTTTTTCTAAGGCTTCCGTTGCCCAAGCCAGACAGACCCCTGTACTCATAGCATCCAGTCCTTTTTCCTCTGTTTTTTCAATTAATTCAAGGATGTCTGAGGGATTGTCTATCTCAAGCATTGTACCCAATGCAAATATAAGCTCGTAGTCATAGTTTACCTGAGTGAATTCATACTCATGGTCGGGAGCAAACTGTCTTTTTAACATTCCTATATGTATACATCCGATGGGGCACCCCACACATGCCTCCTTTCTCATCAAAACCTCATCTCCAAAATTTTCTCCGCTGATTTTTTCTGCGTCTTCAAAAGAGCTTTTTTGTAAATTTCTTGTAGGCAAAGACTTCATTTCATTTAGGGGAATGATATTTTTTGCTGTTCCAAGATCGTGATACTTTTTCATCTTATCTGTTTCCGTCACCATTGTATTAATTTTTTTATAAAGTTTAATATAATCCTGAAAATTCTGTATGGGATAAGATTTTTTTCCTGAAATTATCATGCCTTTCAAATTCTTTGATCCCATAACAGCACCGAGGCCAAGTCTTCCAAAATGCCTGTAAGAATCAACATTTACAGAAGCATATCTTACGAGGTTTTCACCTGCAGCTCCGATCCTTATAATAGATCTGTATCCTCTTCCTCTCTCCAGCTCCCTTATTACTCTTCCAGTTACTTTATTAGGCAATCCCCACAGAGTTTCTGCATTTTTAAATCTTATTTTCTTATTATGGATTGAGAGATATACAGGATCTTCTGATCTTCCTTCCAATACTATAGCGTCGTATCCTGAAAACCTCATAGAAGAAGCTAATCTTCCTCCAGCATAACTTTCTCCGTATTCTCCAGTCAGGGGGGATTTAAAAACAGCGACCGTTTTTGTCATACAGGGAAAAATTGTGGACAACGGACCAATAGCAAAGATAATAGGCTGATCGGGAGATAAAGCATTTTTTTTCTTTTTACACTCCTCATCCAACAACTTTACAGCTATTCCAATACCACCTAAATACTCAAATAAGTCTTCTCTTTTTTCTATTTTGGTAGTCTTTTCAGTTAAATTAATCTTGAGTATATTAATGTACTCTTTATATAACAATCATTCCACCTCTTCAAAACTTATACATTCGTGAGGGCAGTACAAAGCACAGATCCCACATTGCTTGCATACTATAGGCAGATTCTCTTCTTCATCAAACCATATGGCATTTACTACACAAGCTTTGACACATTGCTGACATCCTATACAAAGATCTTCCTTCAATGTTACCCCTCCACCATTCCTCTTCGTCAAAGCACCGGTGGGACATACTGCTGCACACGGCGGATCTTTACACCCGATACACACATCTATAATGAACTGCCCTTCAAGTCCTCCCTGCGTTCTGATCCTTATTGCACTTTTTGTAAAAGAATGTGAGTGATATTGATAGGCTGAGCAGACAAGTGCACATACGTTGCAGCCTATACATCTCTCTGGATAATCTATCT
>QMUN01000087.1 GCA_003660605.1 Thermococci archaeon | reverse complement strand
TTTTAATGTTGACTCTCCTATATTGTATATGCTTACAAGAGAAGATTTCAAAACAATGGGCATAGAACTTTTTAAAAAGGCTGTCACTACGATTCCAGAAGACATAAAAGAACTTTTAGAGTCTGCATATAAATCAGAAAAAGAAGAGGTTGCAAAAATACAGTTGAAAAATATTTTGGAGAATATAAAAATAGCAGAGGAGTTAAATTATCCCATATGTCAGGATACAGGGATACCTATCTTTTTCATTGAAACGGGAATAAATTTAGACTTTAAGACCATAGAAAGAGGATTGATAGAAGCTACAGTTGAAGCTACAAAAATAATTCCGTTGAGGCCCAATGTCGTCGATCCTCTGACAAGAAAAAATACAGGAAATACCGGAAAACATGTTCCTATTTTTCATTACGAGTCTGTAGATGAAAAAATTCTAAAGATAACATTACTCATAAAAGGGGCAGGGGCAGAAAATATGAGCAGGACTAAGATGCTGAATCCCTCAGAAGATATGGAGAGTATAAAAAGGTTCGTTATTAACACAGTAAAGATAGCTGGTGGAAAACCATGTCCGCCGACTATTGTTGGCATTGGCATCGGAGGGAGCTCAGATTATTCATGCTTGCTTGCAAAAAAAGCACTTTTAAAGGATAAAAATACAAAAATAGAAAAGGAAATTCTAAAAGATATAAACAACCTCAATATAGGTCCGATGGGCTTGGGTGGTAAAACTACATCTCTGAGAGTATGTATAGAAACAGCAAGCTGTCACACGGCATCCCTACCTGTAGCAGTAAATCTTCAGTGCTGGGCACATAGAACAGCGAGTGTGATAATATGATATTAAAGCCTCCTCTATCAAAAAAAGATATCGTGTCTTTAAATCTCGGTGATTCTGTGTACATAACTGGTAAGATTTATACTCTAAGAGACGAGGCTCATAAAAGAGCATTGAAAGAAGCTCTGCCTATAAATTTAGAAAGACAGATAATTTTTCACTGCGGGCCAATAATAAAAAATAATAAGCTCATTGCCGCAGGGCCAACAACTTCTTCAAGAATGAACAGCATGGAGTGCGAATTCATAAAAAAATTTGATATTGCGGGAATCATTGGAAAAGGAGGAATGAACAAAGATGTTTTAAAATGCATGAAGGATAAAGGAACTGTTTATTTGTCAATGACAGGAGGATGTGCTCTTCTTCCTTTGAAAACTACAAAACTGGTAAAAGGATACTGGAAAGAGCTTGGAATGCCAGAGGCTATCTGGGTTTTAGAGTGCAATAAGTTCGGGCCTTTGATAGTTTCAATGATCAATGGAAAAAGTTTATACAGGTTTTGAGACAGAAGGAGCTTCTTCTTCCAGATAAACTCTTAAGGAATGAGGAACGTTGTTGAGATTGTCGGTGAGAGGGGGATTAAGAGGAATAAGACCAGATTCTTCCAAGATTTCTTTTCCTCTGGAGCTTAGTATGAACTCTACCAATCTGATAGCTTCAGAGCTTGTTGATAACAGAGAAAGACCATAGATTATTGGATTCCCGGCTATTGTCACGTTGTCGAACAGAGTAACCTTTGCATCATTGTACATAATTCTATACTTGGCATCTCCGAGATTTATCTGATCTGGAAGCTCCAAAAACTTTAAATTATTCTTTTCTGCTATACTTCTGTATATAAAAATACAATCAACTTTTTCTAAGTCATTTACGAGATCTGAAAAGGACGTCTCTACTATAACATTCCCATTTACTTCTAAGTTTTCGGGAACTACTATAGTCTCTTCATCCCTTATCTTTGTATTTTTACATATAAAATTATAAAGGATCGAATCATCTCCATAATAATTTTCAGCAAGCTTTAAGACCATCAATGTTTGATATCCGCATGCTGATGTATTTGGGTTCATAATGCCTATTTTTACATCTTCCATCTCATACCATTTTTCATTTAAACTTTTTGAGTAAGCAATTACGATAGAATCTGCAGCAAACTTTATGTAATAATTCGTTTTATCAGGGTAGAGCAGTGTTAGTAAATTGTAATCTGAAACGATTACAATATCCTGTTCTCCTGCTCGTCTTATACAGCTAAAACTCTGAGCCATCTCTTCTTTAACATTGATCCCACTGCTTTCTATATCTTCAAGGGGGCATTTAAAACTCTCGTCACAGATTATCTTGACTCCGTTATCTCCGACGCATCCGCATAGGAGGATCATCGTTATTACAGCCAGTACATATCTCATGATTTAAAAAACTCCTTTCTGTATAAAAATCTATCTTATCGTTGTTTTCACATAGGGTTTTAAGATCTCAACGAATCTTTCCAAAACTTCTCTTGGATATGGCTTTATATTTTCAAATTTTGGATCCAGAGTATTTCTTGGAACATACTGCTGAAGATAATATATACTTGAGCCTTTGATAAGTTCTCCTATGTTCCTGGCAATTTTGTCATTGAAAAAAGGAGGTACCACAGTTGTTCTGAACTCATAATTAATTTTGGAATTTTTTAAGGTGTATATAGATTCCTTTATTATATCCATATCTATTTCTACACCTATAGCTTTAGAGTAGTTTTCCGGATCTGCCTTTATGTCCATGGCAACATAATCCAGAAGCTTTAAATTCAAAAGCTCTTCAAGCAAATCGGGATTGCTTCCGTTTGTGTCGAGTTTCACGAGTAATGGTATCTCTTTTATTTTTCTGATAAGATCTATTAAATCACTGTAAAGAGTTGGTTCTCCACCAGTAATTACAACTCCATCGATATACTTCTTTCTCATTTTTAAATCATCTATTATAACTTCTTCATCTATCTTTGGAAGTCTGTCCAGAACTAGATCTTTATTGTGGCAGTAAGGGCACCTGAAGTTACATCTGGATAAAAAAAGAATAGAAGAAATGTTGTCAGGATAATCTATCAATGATGTCTTCTGCACAGCAACTATCTTCATGCTTTTACCTTTGGTGCATAAATAATGTTTCTTTTGTCAAAAGCTATATCTTCTTTGTATTCTTTCCTATCTTTGAACTCTTCTCTCTTTCCATTGTTCCAGTTTCTTACAGGCCTGAGATATCCTACAACTCTGGAGTATACCTCTGTTTCTTTACCACATTGTGGGCATTTATATACCTCTCCTGAGATATATCCATGATTGGGACAAACGCTGAATGTCGGTGTTATTGTAAAGTAAGGAATTCTAAAGTTGTATGCTATTCTCCTTACAAGTTTTCTGCAGCTCTCCCCTGAGGATATCCTCTCTCCTACAAATCCATGGAATACTGTGCCCCCTGTGTACTTTCTCTGAAGTTCTTCCTGTAACTCCAACGCCTCGAATATATCATCAGTATAATTTACGGGAAGCTGTGTTGAGTTTGTATAATAAGGCTCGCGAAGACTTTGACGTGGGTTTTGCCTACGTCCGCCTGTCCCCGATGTTATTATATCTGGGAATTTTCTTTTATCTATCTTTGCAAGCCTGTAGGATGTGCCTTCAGCAGGTGTAGCCTCTAAGTTATATATATTCCCCGTTTCTTCCTGGTATTGCTTCAGTTTTTCTCTCATATAATCAAGTATTCTCAGAGCAAAACTTCTTCCCTCTCTTGATGCTATGTTGACACCCATAAAGTTAAGCAAAGCCTCATTCATTCCGAGCAATCCTATAGTCGAGAAATGATGATCGAGATTTCCAAGATATCTTTTTGTATACGGTAACAATCCCTGTTTTATATTTGCAGAGACAAATTTTCTTTTTATTTCCAAAGAATTTTTGGCTAAATCCATCAAACTCCCCAGCTTTGTGAAAAATTCATCTTCATTCTCTGCTAAATATCCGATTCTCGGGAGATTTAAAGTAACTACACCTACACTTCCCGTCGATTCACCGGCACCAAACAATCCCCCTGTTTTGTTTCTCAGTTCTTTGAGATTCATCTGAAGTCTGCAGCACATCGCCCTTACGTCGCCAGGCTTGAGATCACTGTTTATAAAGTTCTGGAAATAGGGGAGACCATATTTTGCGGTCATTTCAAAGAGAAGATCAGCGTTCTCTGAGTTCCAGTCAAAATCGTGAGTTATGTTGTAAGTTGGTATGGGAAATGTAAATACTCTTCCTTTACTGTCCCCTTCGTACATTACCTCCATAAATGCTTTGTTTATTATATCCATCTCTTCCTGGTAATCATCGTAGGTTTCCTCCAGAAACTTCCCACCGTGAAGAGCGGGTTCTGTTGCAAGATCTTCTGGAACTGTCCAGTCAAGGGTAAGGTTTGTGAAGGGCGTCTGACCTCCCCATCTTGAAGCTACGTTTAAATTAAATACAAACTGCTGAATCCTCTGTTTTACTTCCTTATAACTTAAATTGTCTTTTCTAACGTAAGGAGCAAGATACGTATCGAAAGAAGAAAATGCCATCGCACCTGCCCATTCATTTTGTAATGTTCCTAGAAAGTTTATCATCTGCCCCAGGGCTGTATCCAAATGTTTTGCTGGAGCACTCTCTATCTTTCCAGGCACACCATTGAACCCTTCCAAAAGTAACTGTCTTATGCTCCACCCTGCACAGTATCCTGTTATGCCCATGGAAAGATCATGTATATGAAAAGCGCCATCTTTATGAGCCATTGCGATCTCGGGAGGGTATACATTGTGCAGTGTGTAGTTTGCTATAACGCTCCCTCCGGCATGCATTAATAATCCTGAAAAGGAGTAAGCTATATTGCTGTTTTCATTAACACGCCAATCTGACTGTTTTAAATACCCATTCATTGTTTCTTCAATGTCCATTATAAGCTTTCTTGTTTCTCTAATCTTCTTGTGCTGTTCTCTATATAGAATATAAGCTTTTGCCGTTCTGTAATG
>QMUN01000086.1 GCA_003660605.1 Thermococci archaeon | reverse complement strand
CGAATTTTTTGATGAAAGAAATCAAATCATGCATGGGAGACTTGAACTTTTGACAGAAAAAACAACAGCTACTAGTGCTTTACGAGCTTTATTTGCTTTATTAGATTTCATGAAAGATATAAAGTTAACTAAGAAGAAATAGCATAAGAATCAGTTATTTATTTCCCTAAACAATCCATTTACCTCCAACACTTCCTTCCACTCCCTCTTCAACCCTCCCCCCCTCAACCCAATAAACAATAGTTTTTTATGTTGAATATTAGTTAGTCAATTCCCCCTCTTTCCATACCTATACTCTATATTACAACTTCCTTCCGCACTTACCATACATGGTCCTATCGGGTGTGACGGTATGCATGCTTTCCCGAACAGAGGGCATTCTTCAGATGTAATTATCCCGCGAAGTACCTCGCCACACCGACACCCTTCTGGCTCTGAGAACTCCTTTTCATTTACTTCTTGAAGCTCATCTTCAAATATCTTCTCTGCGTCATGATCTTCAAATTTCTTTTTCAGTTTCATTGCAGAGTTGGGAATAACTGGAAATCCTCGCCATGCCATATCTTCTATTTTGAATACTTCATTAATTGCAGCAAGTGCTTTGGGATTTCCCTCTTTTTTTACAACTCTTGTGTACTCGTTTTCTACTATTGCTTCCCCTTTTTCTATCTGTTTTACCAGCATCCATACACCCATCAAAAGATCGATAGGCTCAAAACCTGCCACTACCTGAGGCACTTTGTAGTTTTTAGAGATAAACTTATAAGGTTTTAAACCAATAATCGTGGAGACGTGCCCGGGCTCTATAAAACCATCTATTTTCAGCTCCCCCATATCCAATATAGCCTTTAAAGCTGGAGGGATCAATCTGTGGCATGAAAGAATAGAAAAGTTGGGAGGAGGATCTTTTAGCATAACGGACGCAGTTGTAGGAGCTGTTGTTTCAAAACCGATGGCCATAAAAACGACATCTCTGTTTTTATTTTCCTTCGCTACCTTTATGGCATCTTCTATGCTGTAAACTGTTCTTATATCATGCCCTTCCCCTTTTAGATCCCTCAAAGATTCTTTTTCTCCCGGAACATTGATCATATCCCCGAAACTTGTTATGATCTTATTTTTTCGAGCTAAAAGCATTATCTTCTCGATCTCTTTGGCTGTGGTAACGCAGACAGGGCATCCTGGTCCCTGTCTTATATCTATACCGCATTCCTTAAACAGAACATCCAATCCATTTTTTACAAGAGTATCCTGATGCGTACCGCAAACATGCATAAATCTGAGATTTAGATTCTTCTTTTTTATGTCATTGACTATCTTTTTCGCCAGATCTTTATCTTTTAGGTGGAACATATTATCCTTCCATCATTTCTCTAAAAATATCGATAGTAGCCATCGCTTCTTTTTCATCTATACTCTGGATCGCAAAACCTGCGTGAATAAGAACATAATCTCCAGTCTTGGCGTCTATCAAAGATATGTTAACTTTACGACTGGTGCCATCCCCATAATCAACGATAGCATGATCTTTATCCTCAATCTCCATTACCTTTGCAGGAACAGAAAGACACATAAACTTTTTAATCGAGTGTATAATATAAAAAACTATCTAACAAATAGTGTAGGTGTTATCATGAAACCAGCAAAAAGAACAATGGATATAGAATACGCCATAAGAGATGTTGTTCTTCCTGCAAGAGAGTTGGAAAAAAAAGGAATTGAAATTATAAAGCTCAATATAGGAGACCCTGACAAATTTGATTTTGATACGCCGGAGCACATGAAAAAAGCTGTGATAGATGAGATGAAAAACTTTAATGGCTATGGAGATTCTGAAGGGCTCCTTGAGTTGAGAGAAGCTATAGTTCAGAGGGAGAAAAAGAAAAATAATCTCGATATAAGCGTTAACGATATTGTTGTAACTACTGGAGTTACTGAATCTATTCAAATGCTTTTCGGAGCATTGCTGGATCCAGGAGACGAGATTTTAGTCCCAGGTCCAACATATCCTCCATATATTGCATTAGCGAAGTTTTTTGGTGCTGTGCCTGTCCCGTACAGAACGATAGAAGAGGAAAACTGGGCTCCGGATTTGGATGACATGAGGAAAAAGATAAATGAAAAAACAAAGGCTGTAGCTGTTATAAATCCTAATAATCCAACAGGTGCACTGTATGACAAAAAAACGTTAAAAGAAATAGGAAATATTGCAGCTGAGAATGATATCATATTTATCTCTGACGAGATATATGATATGATAACATATGAGGGAAAACATTTCTCTCCTTCATTTATGGAGGACATCCCATTGATAATACTCAACGGTATATCCAAGGTTTATCTTTCTCCAGGATGGAGGGTAGGATGGACTATATTTCGAGATTATAACGAAAAACTTAACGAGATTAGGGAGGGATACTTAAAACAGGCAAGGGTAAGGATATGTTCCAATATTCTTACACAGAAAGGTGCAGTTGCTGCGTTAAATGGTCCGCAGGATCATATAAAAGATATGATAGCGAAACTACGAGAGAGAAGAGATTATATCTACAAGAGACTCAATGACATAAACGGAGTATCCACACAAAAGCCCGGTGGAGCTTTCTATATATTCCCGAAGATAGATGGAGATGATAAAAAGTTTGTTCTCGACGTTTTAAACAAGGTGCACGTGCTTTTTGTCCACGGCTCAGGTTTTTGTCCTGTTTACGGAAAGGGGCACTTCAGATCTGTGTTTTTACCTCCTATAGAGACAATAGAGAGAGCTATGGACGCCCTGGAAATGTATATGAAGAAATGAGAGATATAATTAAATACTAAATAGAAAAGTTTTTAAATGATAAATGATATAGTATAACTGAGGAGGCTAGGGACAAAAAGCTCTTCTGTTCACCACCTCCCACACCCCCACTCCCTAGTCTCCTCACCTTTAACTCATTTTTGACAACTTTTCTCAGCTGTATAGTTAATAGTATATAACTCTATATTAAATTTTTCCCAGGCTAAAAGATCAACAATGGAGCTAAAATTAAAAATTAGTAGTTAATTATAAAAAAAGAATAGATTTAGTAGTGTTTAGCAAAATAAACAGATTTTTCAGTATTTTTACCACATACTACGCATTTTCCCTCTTCAAAATTATCGAAAGGAATGCATGAAGATGTGGCACCCGTATCCTCCTTGATCTTTTCTTCACACTCTACAGAGCAGCAAAAACTCAATTTCGCCATTTTTTTCTCCTCTATGGCTTTTTTCAGGTCTTTGTATGAATCCACCTCTACAATATTCTCTTCAAGGAGTTTTTTAGCCTTTTCATACAGATTTTTCTGGATGGAATTCAGAGTATTCTCTATCTCCTCAGAGAGTTTTTCAAATTTTACTGCTTTCTTTTTTCCTGTATCTCTTCTTACAAGAATAACTTGCTCTTTCTGGATATCTTTTGGGCCTATTTCTAATCTTATAGGCACGCCCTTTAGTTCCCAATGATTAAACTTGTATCCCGCTGTATACCCTTCTCTATCGTCCAGAGTAACTGAATATTTTTTCTTTATAGTATTTTTTATCTCATTAGCTTTTTCCAAGACAATTTTCTTATCTTTTTCAAAGATTATAGGTACTATAACTACCTTTATCGGCGCTACCTTCGGAGGGAGAACAAGTCCCTTGTCATCTCCATGTGTCATTACCAAAGCAGCAATGCTTCGGGTAGTTAATCCCCAGGAAGTCTGCCATACGTATTTTTTTTTCTCGTCTTTGTCTATATACGTTATATCAAAGACCTTTGCAAAATTTTGACCAAGATTGTGGGATGTGCCCCCCTGTATCGCCCTGCCATCCGGCATCAGAGCCTCTACAGTTGTGGTATACAGTGCTCCCGCAAACTTCTCTTTTTCAGTTTTGTACCCTGGTATCACAGGAATAGCCAGCAAATCCTCATAAACTTCTCTGTATACATCTAACATCTTTAAAACTTCTTCATCTGCTTCTTCTTTTGTTCTATGACAAGTATGCCCTTCCTGCCACAAAAATTCTCTAGTTCTCATGAAGAGTTTTGTCATCTTCGTCTCCCATCTCACAATATTTGCCCATTGATTTATGAGGAGAGGGAGATCTCTGTAACTCCTTATCCACTGCGAATACATGTAGTTTATTATTGTCTCAGAAGTTGGTCTTATCGCCAGTTTTTCATTCAATTTCGTATTCCCCCCATGCGTTACCCATGCTACTTCAGGAGAAAATCCCTCCACATGTTCTGCCTCTTTTTTAAAGAAGGTCTCAGGTATAAAAAGCGGAAAATATGCGTTTTCATGTCCTGTTTCTTTTATTCTCCTGTCTAAAAATCCCTGAATATTCTCCCAGATCGCATAGCCATACGGTCTTATAACCATACATCCCTTTACAGGAGAGAAGTCCGCTAGTTCTGCTTTTAAAATCACTTGATTGTACCATTCTGAAAAGTTTTCAGATTTTTTTATTGTAATTCCTTCATCCTCTGCCATAAATTACCCTCCTAGAAATCTTTTCTGTAATATAATTAAAATTAAGAGAAATTTTTAAAGAACAGTTTTCAACATGGAAATGAATCACTTCTTTCAGTCATAGATTTACGTTTTTTAAGAAACTTTAAAAATGTTTCGGTTGCACTGCGAACCCAGTGCACGCGTTAGGCGATACTCAAATCAAAGATTTGAGATCCCCTGCAGTGAAAAGGCACTGCGAACCCGCAAACAAAAGGATGTAGGCTTTGCCTACATATATGTGGAAGACTCAGCTTCGCTGAAGTCACCAGAGACAGCCTTTTAAGATACCATTCACACTTTGGTATTTGGAACTCCAGGGTGCTTTGTGGGGCAAGATTATTAAGATGTTCTGTTT
>QMUN01000085.1 GCA_003660605.1 Thermococci archaeon | reverse complement strand
TATGCGGTGAGAAATGAGATTCTGAGAAAATGAGGTTGTGTTTGTTTTGGTAAAAATTTTAATAAACTTATCACTTATTCTTCCAGCTCTGTTAATATTTTCTCAAACTTAGGTTTAAGATTCGGTATATCTCTTTTTACAACGTTCCAGAGTCTTTCAGTTTTAACTCCAAAATATGCATGTATAACTTTATCCCTCATCCCAGCTATGCTTTTCCAAGGGATATCAGGATATTTCTTTCTTACTTCCTCTGGTATATTTTTAACTGCTTCTCCAGTAATTTCTATAGCTCTGATAACTGCATACACAGTCTTGGTATCCTTAACAAACTCATCGTATGTTATATCTTTTGTGAATTCCATAGCATTGGCCATGGCTTCTATAATATCCTCTATATAGTCTCCAATCTTCCTTTTCATAGGTATATAACCTCATTTAATATCTGTTTACCGATTCTTTGTTTCAATGCAGATCTTTCAACTAAATCAACCTTTACTCCAAGTAACTCACTGAGGTAATTTTCCAGTTCAACAAAATCTAATAAACTAATCTTTGCATCAGGCCTAAATTCCACTAAAATGTCAACATCACTACTTTCTTTAGCTTCTCCTCTTAAATAAGAACCAAATATACCAATTTCCTTAATTTTGTATTTTTCTTTGAGTTCTTCTTCATGTTTTTTAAGGATTTCCTTTATATCACTAAGTGATTTTTTCATTTTCATTATATTTATTTATTCTTCTCTCAGTTTTAAATCTTTTCAGGATGTGTCTAAAATCAATATTCTATATTAATGAAAGCATGCGATTACTTTGTTCTCTTTGAAATACGCATATAGTGCATCATAAAGATAGAACTCTTTTTCCAGAGTTTCCATTACCTATATATTTTTACTCAGATGATCCATATAAACATTACGTATAACAATAAGTCTTGATAATTTTTCATTTCCCATGTATAACCCACCAGAACATGCAATGAAAAACTTTTTAATCACAAACATAGAATGATATATGGCGATAATATGAGTCTGAAAACAGGAGTTCTGATGATCTTTCTGACGCTGATTCTTGTAGCGGCAGGAGGAATAATCGGAATGATACTGGGATACCCTATAGAAATTTTGAGTTTAGCCTTTATAATGGCAATACTGGTCAATTTCATATCTTACTGGTACTCTGATAGGATTGTACTTTCGATGTACAGAGCTAAATCTGTTACACAGAATGAATATCCGAAACTTTACTCCATTGTTTCGAGGATAGCAATGAATGCAGGAGTTCCAATGCCGAAAATTGCATATATTCCTAACAATGTTCCCAACGCATTTGCAACGGGTAGAAACGAAAAAAATGCAGTGATAGCTGTTACCAAAGGAGCTTTAGATATCCTTAGTGATGCCGAGCTTGAAGCTGTTATTGCACATGAGATAGGACATATAAAAAATAATGACATGAAAATACAGACGATAGCCGCGGTAATAGCTGCCATAATAGGATATCTTGGATTCATGGGAAGATTCATGATCTTTGGTGACACGAGAAACAGGGGAAACTCTCAGATAATAGGTATAGTCCTCTTAGCAGTATTTCTACCCTTAGCTGCACTGATAATAAGAATGGCTATATCAAGAACGAGAGAGTACGGTGCTGATGAAAGAAGCGCACAGTTCACAGGGATGCCTGACCAGCTGGCGAAAGCGCTTATAAAAATAGAGAACTCTGTAAGAAAAAAACCTATGAGAAAAGAAAACCCTGCTACTGCTCATATGTTCATAGTAAATCCATTCAGAGGAGAGAGTCTTATAAATTTATTTTCCACACATCCCCCTACAATAAAAAGAGTTGAAAAACTCAATGAATTAGCCATGAGTATGGGAAGACCACAGGTAAGTATATGATACTTGAAGTTAGTATATCTCCCTTAAATAAAAAAAGCCTATCAAAATATGTGGCTGAAGTAATAAGGATATTTGAAGAGGCAGGACTCAATTACGAGTTAAATCCTATGGGAACTGTTATTGAAGGAGAGTGGGATCAGATAATGCCTGTAATAAAAAGAGCTCATGAAAGACTCTTTGAATTAGGAGTAACGAGGGTAAGCACTCTTATTAAGATAGACGACAGACGAGATAAAAAGGTCAGGAAAAGCGATAAAGTGGAAAGTGTGAAAAGAATATTAAAAGAAAAGTATTTAGATAAATAAAAAACTATTTAAACAGAGAAAACATAAAAGAGGTAATGAAGTTGGATAAAAAGGTCTTGATTCTCTCAGTAGATAGGGATAACGACATAGGAATAAAAACAGATATTGAGGGCCCTATTGTTGGAAGAGAGAAAATTTTGGATACTGCTGTGAAATTAGCTATAAAAGATCCTGCAGAATCCGATATGAACGTGCTTTTTGACATAATAAAGTTATATGATGAGTATCAAGACCAGTTTAAAGCTTTGGAAGTTGCTGCCTTGACAGGAGACAAAGAAGTAGGAATTAAATCGGATGCGGTAATTTCTGAGCAATTAGACTCCGTTTTAAAAGAATTTGATGCGGAAGCCGTTATTTTTGTTTCCGATGGCAGGGAAGATGAAAATGTAATCCCGATAATTCAGTCAAAGGTTGAGATACTCTCAAAAGAAAGGCTTATTGTCCAGCAAAGCGAAAGTATAGAGGATACCTACTTTATAATCCAGAAATATCTTGGGAGGCTTCTTGAAGATAAGAAAACAGCAGGATTAATCTTTGGGCTTCCAGGCGTTATAATTTTAATACTGGCATTATCTTCATTCTTAGAGCAGATAAATTTTACTATTTACAATACTCCATGGAATGCTGGATTCGGATGGGTAGGAGTTGGTATAGTTTCAGGGATATTTCTATTTATGAAAGGATTCGGGCTTGAAGATTACCTGACTATCAAGAATTTTAATTATCTACTCTATACATTAAGTGGAATTTTGGGAGCTGTAGGGATATATAAAGGATTTACTCTTACACCCTGGGAGATGTTACCTTTTATAAATTTAAGATCGATATTTTATGCTCTTGGGTTTATTCTCCAGAATAGTTTTCCTCATCTATATGTAGGAGTTCTTATAGCACTTTTTTCCAATGTACTTAGGGGATATATAAAAAAATCTATACATTTCTGGTATCATGTAATTTTGTTTGTTTTTGGATTTGTGAGCTTTTCATCTGCCTATCTCATATTAAACTACACTATAGATAAAATAACGGGTACACAAACTGTATTTGGGCTTATTGTGCTATATCTCATATTCATTTACATAATATTAGAAGTCTTTAACAGGAAAAGAAAAGAATAACTTTATATTCTAAAGTTTCTATTTGTTATATGGAGTTTAAAAAACTGAAGTTTTGCAATTATGATAGCATTATCGAAGTATGGGAGAGATCCGGACTTCCAATTAAGAAATTTGGTAGAGACAGTAGAAAAAATATTCAGGAACAGATGAAAGACGATCATTTACTCTTTCTAGGTGCATTTGAAAATAATAAGTTAATAGGAGTCATTATAGTAAATCATGAGGGAAGAAAAGGCTGGATAAACAGATTGGCAGTTCTTCCAGAGTTCCAGAGGAAGGGAGTGGCATCAAAACTCATAGAATATGGAGAAAACTGGCTCAGAGAGAGAGGAATAAAAATTTATGCAACGCTTATTGAGGATTATAACGACAGCTCAAAAAAATTATTTAAAAAGATGGGATACGTATTCCACAAGGATATTTTTTACTTTTCGAAAAGAGAGAGTGATGAAACTTAAATCTTCCAGAAATCCCCCGGTTTATTTTGTTTTATTTTACTGAAAGGACAGACTGTTATACATGTAGCACAATCTACACCGTTCTCGTACCAGTAATCATAACACTTTTCAGCGTTTATATACCATTTTTTAACACCTGGATTATTTTCAGAACATTTTATCTCAAAAGAGGGCTCATCGTCAAAGGATATCGCATCTACTTCACACGCCTCCGCACATAATTTGCAATTTTTGCAGTATTCTGTAACTCCAAAATCTATCGGATGATCTATCTCTAACGGCAAATCTGTAAATATTTTGCATATCCTCACTCTAGGTCCATAATCTCTTGTGATCAAAAGTCCATTTCTTCCCAATTGGCCTAATCCAGCCTGGATTGCCAAAGGAATGCTTAGAGCAGTATCATTGAGCATATCAATCGTATGATAACCTAAGGATTTTATAAACTCTCCGAGATGCATTACAAGAAAAGTAATTTTCGAGTATCCAAGAGCTGTGGCTGCTGCAGATGTAACCGAAGGAGACGATCCCAATCCTACTCTGTCCATCTCCACAGCCATAACTATGGCGTACTTATACTTCTCTGGTATCTCTATCTTGTCTCCGTTACAATCATATGAGTAAACCCATCTCTCATCGAAATTGGTAATTCCTGTCAGAGAAGCTCCAAAAAATGAAGCCACTCTCTTTATTATTTTACTCATTTTCTCCTTATCTTCTACTCTATATTTTGGAAGTGATTTATAAGAATCATAGTATCCCAGTCCTCTTATGTTTTCTCTCGGTATTAACTTATAAGTTTCGTAAAGAGTCCATGCAGCAGAGTCAAGCGCATAATCTATTCTTGAATAACCTGACTTTTTTTCCTTTATGGTATCACTCATTTTTTCATATATCTCTCTTTTATAATTTTTGTATTCTTTATCAACATCAGTTCTGCAGAAAAGCTGTTTTCTTTCATCATATCTCTTGTAAATTTTTTCATCGATGACGAACGGTTTTTTTCTCTCCATGAGCTTATTCTTTTATTAACTATTTAATAATTTTATGCTCTGTAAAACGAAAGACTTTTAAAATCTTGTATCATTTATAATAATGAAGGAATGAATATGAGAGTAAAAAGTGTATCGATAATGGTTTTGGTTCTCTTAGCAATAGTGAGCGTT
>QMUN01000084.1 GCA_003660605.1 Thermococci archaeon | reverse complement strand
TTCTTTTTTTATTTTTTTAGAGATGAAATTTATGAAGATTAGATTAAAAACAAGAGATAAAATAGCAGAAGAAAAAAAGGAAAAGAAAAGAGTAGCCAGAGAAAGAAGGGAGCTGATCAATAGTTTCCCGAGATCAAAGAGAGAAAAAGCTAATGCAATGCTCGATGAGCTCGAATCTTTTCACAAAAATATGAATAGATGGGGAATATACAGTTTCTTTTTCATAGCATTATTCTTTGTTTCGTTTGGAACTGGATATGTAAGACTGCATCCGATCTTCTGGGTGCTTGCGGGTATAGGTATTGGAGGTTTCGCCTATACAATAGGAAAGACTTTGATATACTCGCATAGAGCAGACAGACAGAAAAAAAAGTTCCGTGCTTTTTGGCTTGAGTCTCAATCGAAAAAGGTGAAAGAATGAATATATGGAAAGACTATCCCTTTTTAGTTCTTGCGGGTGTTTTGCTTCTCCTCATTATCTTTTTCGCAGATATGCAGGAAAACATGACGAAGTCTACCGAGAATATCTTTTTTATTGCCTTTCTAGTAATAATGCTTGTCTATGTCTATCTCTGGAATAGAAGAGAAAGAGAAGAGTCAGGCTTACTTAAGAAAAAACGAAAAAGATAGATCTATAAACGGATAGTCAGGTAAGCTTTTTCTTTTGTTTCGAGATTTTTTATTTCATTGATGTTTAATTCGATCTCTTTTTTAGACATCCAGTCTAATTCTTCCACTCTCATCTTTTTTGAGATGTGAGAGTTAACTACTTCTATCATATCTCCTGCAGATATTCCTAACTCCTCCAAGAGCTTGGTGGAGAGGCGAACAGCACCGTCTTCCACTGTGGAGTTCTTTCTTATTTTTAGCTGTTTTTCCATTTTTTTCACCTCTTTACTTGTATTTCACCAATCCTTTTTCTATATAATGTAAAATTACTTCCCTCGCAAAGTTTTCGGGAAAACCCGACTTCTTTACAATCTCATCTATCGTTTTTTCTCCGTCAATAAACTTTAAAATCAGTTGATGAGGATGTTCTATTGTTCCATCGTCAACGTATTCTGTTGTTATTTTGGTTACATCTCCAATAAACTCCAGAGCTTTTGATTTCTTTATCACTATAGGTTCAGGTTTTTCTTTTTTGATTTCTTCCTTAAACTCTATCCCTCTTTCGAACAGTTCTTCAAATGTATATTTTTTAGTACCATAAACTTCCTTTATTATATCGATTTGAGTCTCTGTCAGTTTGTGCAGAGTCAAAATTGGGTTTTTCAGTAATATTCTTTGAAAATTCTCAGTTTCATTGCCCTTTTCCTTTCCTTCATAGAAGACATTTACAATTTTTCCTTTTTCGAGAATCAGATAGATCTCTTCGTCTCCAGACAACAGACAAAGATAACCAGAGTCTTTAAAACTACTTAAGATCTTTTCCAAGTCCAATAGGTCAAGGGCGGACTCAAGGATTATGTCTCCGTATGGAAGATCCATATTTATCACTAAAAAATAAAAAGATTATAAAATTTTAAAAGGTTTTCGCTTTATGAACTTTCCTTCTCCTGGCTTACCGATAAAGTTTCCATCATCTATAACGATTTTTCCATTTACTATCGTTTTTACAGGATATCCCTTTACTTTAAATCCTTCAAAAGGTGTATAATCCACATTCTGGTGCAGATCTTCAGCTTTGAGTACCACTTCTTTCTTCGGATCAAAGATAACGATATCCGCATCGCTTCCCACGGCAATAGTTCCTTTTTCAGGGAACATACCGAAAAGTTTTGCAGGGTTTGTTGATACAAGCTCTACAAACTTGTTCATACTGAAATGCCCCTTGAGAACACCTTCTGTATATATTAACGGTATCCTCGTTTCTATCCCGGGGGCACCGTTAGGTATCTTGGCAAAGTTGCCCTTTCCTGCATCTTTCTGCCCCTTGAAGAAGAATGGACAGTGATCTGTGGATATGACCTGCAGATCTCCATTTATCAATCCTGACCACAGTTCCTTTCTATCGTTTTCCATCCTTAGAGGAGGAGACATGACGTATTTTGCTCCGCCGAAATTAGGCTCCTTGTATCTTTCCTTATCCAGAAGAAGATACTGGGGACATGTCTCTGCATATATTGGCAATCCCTTATCTCTTGCTGCTCTTACCTTGTCCAATGCTTCTTTGCATGTCAGATGCACTATGTAAAGAGGAGCATCAGCCATCTCAGCCAGAGCTATTGCCCTTCCGCTGGCTTCACCTTCCGCCTTGTCCGGCCTGCTTTCCCAGTGGTATATTGGATCTGTCTTTCCTTCATCCAGAAGCTTTTTTATGAATATATCCACAACATCACCATTTTCCGCATGAACCATTACAAGAGCTCCAGATTCCCTGGCTTTTTGAAGCACCTTGAAAAATCCTCCATCGTCTATCATTAAAGATCCTTTATATGCCAAAAACAGTTTTAAGCTGGTAATACCCTCTTTTACCATCTTTGGAATTTCGTTAATCACAGAATCAGTGGCATCGGTAACTGCTACATGGAATCCATAATCTATAACTGCCTTTCCTTCAGCCTTCTTTCTCCATGTCTCTATTGCATTACTCAGGCTATTACCTTTACTCTGGATAGAAAAATCTACCAAAGAAGTTGTCCCTCCAAATGCAGCGGCAATCGTCCCTGTTTTGAAATCATCCGACGAAAACGCTCCCATGAAAGGCATATCAAGATGTGTGTGTATATCTATGCCCCCTGGGAATACAATCATTCCTTTGGCATCTATAGTTTTATCTCCTCTCAGTTCCTTTCCGATCTCAGTTATCTTGCCATTCTCTATTCCTATGTCCGCATTGTATATGTCTGTTGCAGTAACTATCTTCCCATTCTTTATAACTAACTCCATATTCTCTACCTCTATTAACTTCACTTTTTTATACATGTTTGTTCTTTAAATAATTTTTGGTTGTGAATAAGGAGTATGTGGAAATCTATAAAAGTTTTTGTATATTGACCATAAAAAATTGATCATTATGAATTATAACCGAAATCTTTTTAAAGTCTAATAAAGAAGAAATTTGAGGAGATAAAAATGAGACTGATTGTAGATGAAAATAAGTGTGTCGGATGCCAGATATGCGTTCAGATATGTGCTTCTCTATCTGAAAGCAAAGAAGGATACACTGCAAATAAGGTTTTTAATCCTACAAAATCAAAAATTAGGATTGAAACAGAGCCTCTTCAGGCTCCAAAAGCATATGTTTGCAAACAGTGTGAGGACGCACCATGCGTGGATGCATGTCCCACAGGTGCATTAAAATTAGAAGACGGATATGTGAAATTTATAAGGGAAGAGTGTATACACTGCTTTAACTGTGTGGATGCATGCCCATGGGGATTGATATTCAGGCATGAAGATTTAGATATTCCTTTGAAATGCGATCTCTGCGGAGGAGAACCGAAATGTATTGAACACTGCCCGAGAGATGCTATAAGTGTAGGTGATTAAAATGTATGGTTATGCTGGACAAATATTGTATGTTGATCTGACAAAAGAAAAGATAACAAAAAAAGAATTGGAGGAAGATTTTGCAAGAAAGTATCTTGGCGGAAATGGATTCGGAGCAGCGATTATGTACAAAGAGATAAAACAAGGAATAGACCCTTACAGCCCTGAAAATGTAATATGCTATGTTGCTGGACCAGTATCAGGAACATTCCTTCACGGTGCAGGAAGGACAGGGGTTATGACAAAATCTCCATTGACAGGAGGTTTTGCGGATGGATATTTTGGCGGCGGATTCGGTGCAAATCTTAAATTTGCAGGGTACGATACCTTAGTTGTCAAAGGGAAAGCAAAAAAGCCAGTATACATAAAAATAGATGACAATGAGGTTTCTATAGAGAATGCAGACCATTTATGGGGGAAAACAACGTTAGAAGCCCAGGAGATAATGAGAAAAGATCTTGGAAAGGATTATGAAACATTAAGTATTGGACAGGGAGGAGAGAATCTCGTCAGGTATACGACCACTATAGGTGCTCTAAGATCCGGAGGGAGAGGAGGAACAGGTTCTGTTGCGGGCTCTAAAAATCTGAAAGGTGTGGCAGTTCGAGGAACAAATGATGTAAAAGTCTATGACTTTGATGGACTTTACGATTTCTTTCAGGATTCAAAAGAAAGATATCTCAAAACTCTGAAAGGTTTAACAGATTATGGAACTCCTATTCTCGTAAATGGTATAAATACATTGGGAGGATTGGGGACAAGGAACTGGCAGGATGAAACGTTTGAGGGAGCTGAAACAATATCTGGAGAATATTACAAGGAAAATCTGTTTGTAAGACATACCGCCTGTTATTACTGCAGACTTGGTGGATGCGGTAAGATATTCAAGGGGAGGGGTACAGTTTCAGAGGGCCCAGAGTATGAAACTCTATACTCTCTGGGGTCTTGCGTAGGAATAGATGATGCAGAGTATATAGTTGAAGCGGACAGACTCTGTGATCTATATGGTATAGATACCATATCAATGGGCGTTTCTATAGCTTTCCTGATGGAGTGTTATGAAAAAGGTTTAGTTTCGAAGGACTCAGTGGATGGAATGGATTTTTCATTTGGAAACGGGGACACAGTAATTGAAGCTATAAAGAAAACAGCATACAGAGAGGGCGTTGGAGATCTGCTTGCCGAAGGAACAAAAAGGATGGCCCAGAAGATCGGAAAAGGCTCTGAAAAGTTTGCAATAAATGTTAAGGGATTGGAGATTGCAGGACACTCACCGAGAGCATTGAAAAGTATGTCAGTTGGGTATGCTACTGCAACGAGAGGAGGAAGCCACCACGACTCAAGACCTACATATGAGTATGGATTAAAAGATAAGAGAACATTGGAAGGTAAAGCGAAGATAGCTGTTGATTCATCAAACTGGACAACTATAGGGGATTCTTTGATTATATGTCATCTGATGGAGAAAGTGATGGGCATGTTCCTATCTGAAAACCATGTTGCGATGGTGAACTTAGTT
>QMUN01000083.1 GCA_003660605.1 Thermococci archaeon | reverse complement strand
TAGTTAAAACTACACATATACCTGTCAATGCCGAAACCCTTCCAATATTGATTTCCGAGACTCCAAAGCATTTCATGTATACAGAGAAAAGACCAAAAACAATATTAGAAGAGGTCATCAAAATGATCGTGGCTAAGGCAAGATAGGTCAGAACTTTAAAATTTCCAAATTTAAAGAAATAAAACTCTTTAAAAACATTCTTGGGTATTTCTTCTATGGTCGTTATCAAAAATGCAAATATCAGAGTAAGAATTCCAGAAGCAACAAATATATATCCAGAGTTATAAAGATATCCAGCACTCAATCCCCCGATTACCCAGCCTAAAGCTCCGAAACTTTGAAAGTTTCCTAGTGCCTTACCCTTCTCCTCAGGGAAATACTCTGTCAGCAAAGCAGGAACTAAATACGCACCAGCAAGGAACACGAACTGGATTGTTCTCATAACGATAAGAAGCTCAGAATTTAGAATACCAAAAGAAAAATACATAACGGATCCAACAAAACATGAGAAAAATATGATTTCTTTTCTTTTTCCTATTTTATCAGAAAGGGTACCCCATATAAAGCTCATAAACATTAAGATCAGGGCTGGAAGGGCATTTATCAACCCTACGTAGATATAGCTCTCGCTGAGATTATATATGTATATAGGAAGTATTGGAAACATTATGCCATTAACTGTTGAGAAAAACAGCCATGCCACCAAGATTGTCTTATGATCTTTCATGATCTTAAAATTTTATAGATGTTTATATCGTCATCTCTATAGACTAACTCAAAGTACTCTTCATTATCAAATTTTCTGTGGTTAACTGGAACTCCAAAACCTCCTGCCTTATACGCTCCAAGCCATCCACTTGTCTCCATGTTTGTTGATATAAAAACATGCGTTATCCCATACCTCTCAGCTATCTCAAAAGTAAGATCTATATCATCAGTAGAATAAAAATCATAAATATCGTTCTGTACCTGCCCCGGAGCCTTAATATAAGGATTGAAGTTTATATCTCTCAAAGGGAATAGTCCTCCTAAAAGTGCCTTTCCACCGCAGACACCTGAAAACATCTGTGCCGTATAGTAATCAGCAACGATCCTTGCGGAATCATCTGTATTTTCTCTAAACCATAATGCGGCATCATACTCTCTTTCATTTACACCCGCATTTGTAAGCTTCCATTCTATATTATAGGAAGACAATCCTGTTAAGCTGATTATTGTCATTGCTGAGATAATGAGTATCCCCAGCACTTCTCTATCCAGATCTTTTCTTATATTATCCAAAAACAATGCGGAGACCAAGGAAAATGGCATGGCCAGAAAAATATAGAATCTGTATCCTTCCAAAGGTCTTACCACAGTAAGCCACATAAGGTCTGCTCTGTTAAGAATATCAAGAATATTTTCAGAAAATACCTCATAAAACAGGAAAAAACACCATATTATTATAAAAATTTTATGATTGAATTTCTTTGTACAAAAATACACAAAACCTATGAATCCTAGGATCATAAAGGGGGCACCATAAAACTCCAAATGCCCTGTAATATCTTGTAAAAGTGTAGAGGTGGAGATATGAAATATCCACCATTTGAAAAGATTATCTGGAACCCACCACCACGCTGTTATTCCCAAACTTATTCCAGTACTTATTAAAAAGAACTTTATCTTCTCCTTTATAGGCTTTTTTTCAATTTTTTCAGCTACTACATATAAAAGTAGTGTTATTAACGTCACGAAATAAGAAAGATGAAACAGGAAATTAATTCCGAGGATAACTCCCAGTATAATAGCTTTTTTAAGGGTATATTGCTCTGATATTAAAAGCAGAGCTACTGGAATAATCCAGAGAGTAAATATCTGGAGATCTGCGATTCCTGTTAGATAAATAAATGAAGGAGTCAGAGCTAAAATTAGAGCAGATATTCTTGCGATCTGATCATTGTACCATTTTTTAATTAAAAAATAAAAGGGAATGGGGGTAAAAGCTTCAAAGAAAGGAATAACTCTTGTGCATACAGTAGCAAGGTCTAAAGTTGTTATCTTGGATAGGAATGCTAAAAAAATGGGAGACAGTGGAGGATACCATAGAGGAACATTTCCATATGCCAAATACCGAATATCGGGGATAGGGAGGGAACCATGATCTAATATATACTGAGCCATACAGATTCTGTACCAGACATCACCTAAAAAAGAGGGAAGATGGGGGCTGACAAGGAGTTTTGGATAAATCCTAATTATAAAACCCAGAAGATATATACATATTAAAAATGCAATTTCAAACTTTCTTTCTCTTTCCATAAAATAAGATAGGCTCATCGTTTAAAAAATTTACTAAGAAAAAACTATAAAAATAAAATTTACTATCTCTATATATGAACATAGAGGAGAGAGTAAACAAGATCGTTGAGTCGGAGTTTAGGATACCTTTAATCATTGTGCTTGCTACTGGTGTAATCTCAGGGGTAGTAAGCTGGATCGTCTCTTCAAAAATACATTATATCTGGCCTGAAAATATGCCAGTTGGACAGTACTGGGGAGTAATAATGGCAGGATCTACTTTAATCAGCGGGATTATAGTAGCCGTTGTTACATGGGTGTTCCTTTTTGGTGCTATACATATAATTGCAAGAGCATTTGGTGGATTTGGTGAAGTTCAAAGAGTTCTTAAGGTAGGGGGATACATATTTCTGATATTGCTTGTTGGAAATATTGTATCTGCCATTGCAGTACCTTTTATCCCAGAAATGAAGATGGATCTATCATATATAAATGAAGAAACTCCAGATATAAGTGAGATACTGGATCAGACAAAAGAATACCAGACATCTACCGGATATATCTTATACGAATCAATAATTACTATTTTTAAAGCAGTAGCTATGATCTTTACCATACTTGCTGCAGAAGCTCTGTACAAAGTTTCAAGAATGAAGGCGATAATAGCATGCGGGATTCCGTATCTTGTCTATATTTTGATACCTATCTTTACAATGCTGTTAACATTAAGCCTTTAATCCCTTATTTTCTTCTTTTTTTAGTTCTTCTACATATTCTACATTTTTTATTTCAGGTATATAATCTTTTATTGCCTTTAATAGATTTTCTTTTAAAATATCATCTATATCCTTTTTATCTTTAATTTTTAAATCTCCTTCTTCAAGGATATACTCCAATTCAGCTCCCATATTTAGTCTCATCAAAATTTTTATCTTTTCATCAATATCCTCAATTTTCGAATTGATTTTGATATCATAAATTAAATTTCTCCCAGCCAAAAAGTGGTTAAAATCTAAATTCACTCTTCCTGAGCTTACATTTCTTACAGTAGCCCATCTCCCATTTATTTCTATCCTGGTTCCAGGTCTTGGTGACATATTATGCTTTCTAAACTCTCTCAATGGAACTTTTACTATAAGTTTTGGATCTCTCCTTCCAAATCCCTTTTCTGGAGGAATCTCTATAGATCTTTCTTCTCCAACATTCATTTTGTATAGCGCTTCATCCATCCCCTTTATAACGTACTCTGCTCCGACAACAATTTTAATAGGTTCATACTTGAAGGATTCTTTATAGATCTGGTATTCTTTTGCTTTATCTTTCATGGTGGTATCAAATACCTTATTTGTCTCCATTATCTTTGCAACATAGTCTATCTCTACGAAGTCTCCTTTCTGCATAAAATCACTCTATACTGGAAAACTTTTATGAGTATAAAAGTCTTTTGCTGTGCGGTTCTGTTAACTATATTATCAGCATGATAAAATAATTTTATAATAGATTGCTTTTCTTATCAAGTCTTCCTATCCATCTTCTATCTTCAAATTGACTCCCCAAGCTTCAGCTAAAGTTTTGCCGGATTTCAGGACACCTTATCGATTGAAATATAGGATTTTCTGTTTGAGAGGAATGCTTTCTTTAGTTTTATCTCTTCAATGAGCTTGTCTATAAGCTGGTATCGTTCTTGTGGCGTAAGCTTTTTAATATCCAAACTCATATAGATTGTATGAGATTCAGCTTTATAAAATTTCATTTTAACTCCCATTTAAGGAATTATGCGAATAAAAAGTTTGTAGAATACTCGTTAGGCAACATTCAGATAAAATTATAGGAGTGTACCATGATGACTGATCCTGAAAAAAAAGCAGAACTTATATCTGTAACCAATGATTGTCCAGATACAGTCTCAACATTTTTAAGTCTTGCAAGGGATCACTTCTCAGATCTGCCACCTAATGAACGAGAAAAGTTCATGCAGAGTATTTTGGCCCGTCAAGGGGAGCCTGATCGTTGGTTACTACTTCTAGAGTATAGAGATGAATACATAGGCTTTGTTCACATGAAAATAAATGATGACGAACGTCCGGGCTGGGGTTTTATCCTGGAATTTTACATAGTTCCAAATAAACGCAGATTAGGATGGGGTCGCAGATTGTTCAACCTTATTGTAAAAATCCTGCAAGCTCGGGATGTAGATCATATCTGGTTATGGAGTGATCCAGATGCTGAGCCATTTTGGTATTCGCTTGGGTTCAGAGAAACAGGAGAAATAAAGAACGGTCTAAAGGTTATGGCGATATCGCTATGAGGAGATTCTGGCAAAGTAGAAGGGTATATACAACATCACCATTTCCTCAATTGCCTTCGCCGAACTTCTTTTATCCACAGAGCATTATATCACCGATAACTTACAGGATCATGCAAGCAAAGATTTTTATACATTTTCATTCAATTAAAATAAAGGGCCCGTGGTCTAGGGGTAATGACGCTGCCCTTACAAGGCAGAGGTCCTGAGTTCAAATCTCAGCGGGCCCATTCCTTACAGTCATGACCCCGCTGAGGATGAACCTTCACTATCGTTCAGGCTCATTTTTCAGCGGGCCCACTAAATCCCTTCTTTTTTCAAAAAAGAAGCGATTTTATTCGGAAGAAAAAATAAATTATTTAAAAAAGAAAGGGGGAAAAGAAAGCTTTACCAAAGAAACACAAACCTTTTATTATACCATATAAATTCAAAATCATGAAGATTGCAAGAT
>QMUN01000082.1 GCA_003660605.1 Thermococci archaeon | reverse complement strand
CCGAAGACTAATGCATATGTATATCTAAACGGTAATTTAGTAGGGACATCAGAGAATGGAGAGAAACTTGCAGAGATCATAAGAAGAGATAGGAGAAAGGGAAAGATCTCAAGCAACATAAACGTAGCATACTATCATAATACAAATGAAGTTCAGATAAACTGCGATGGAGGTAGAGCTAGAAGGCCGCTGATCGTAGTGGAAAATGGAACTCCAAAGCTTACAGAGAAACATATAAAGATGATAGAAAAACATGAATTCTCATGGAGTGATCTCATAGACAAAGGGATTATCGAGTATTTGGATGCCGAGGAAGAGGAAAATGCATATATAGCTATAAGGGAGGAAGAACTTACATCAGAGCATACACATTTGGAAGTATATCCTCCCACAATTTTAGGCATCTGTGCAAGTATGGTTCCTTTTCCTGAGCATAATGCTGCACCTAGAAACTCTACGGGGGCGGGAATGATTAAGCAGAGCATAGGTTTCGGATTTTCAAATCACAGATGGAGAGTTGATACAAGAGGACATTTGATGCATTATCCCCAGGTACCAATTGCAAAAACAAAAATTTCAGATGCAATAAATTATGATAAGAGACCCGCAGGAGAAAATTTTGTGGTGGCCGTACTTTCTTATACGGGATACAATATAGAGGATGCCCTTATAATAAATAAAGCATCTATCGAAAGAGGACTTGCCAGATCCACATTCTTCAGAACATATACATGCGAGGAGAGAAGATATCCCGGGGGACAGATAGATGCCTTCCAGATTCCGGAAAAAACTACCAAAGGGTACAGAGGGACAGAACCCTACAGAAATTTAGATGAGGATGGACTAATCATGGTAGAATCAGAGGTTAGGGGAGGAGATGTTCTGATCGGAAGGACTAGTCCACCAAGATTCTTACAGGAGCTGGACGAGTTTGGTACTGAGATGAGTGGGAGAATAGAAACATCTGAAGACGTAAGACCCAATGAAACAGGAACTGTGGATCTTGTGTTACTTACAGAGAATGAAGACGGAAATAAACTTGCCAAGGTTAGAGTTAGAACTGAGAGGATCCCGGAATTAGGAGATAAGTTCTCTTCAAGACACGGCCAGAAAGGTGTTCTTGGTTTTATATTACCCCAGGAAGACATGCCCTTTACGGAACAGGGTGTTGTTCCAGATCTCATAATCAATCCACATGCCATACCCTCGAGAAAGACTATAGGTCAGATACTTGAGATGATAGGCTCGAAGGTAGGAGCTATAGAGGGCAGGAGGATAGATGCTACTGCATTCGATAATGAAAAAGAAAAAGATTTAAGGGAGGCTTTAAAGAAATTAGGATTTAAAAATACAGGTAAGGAAATCCTGTATAATGGATATACGGGAGATATAATTGAGGCTGATATATTCATAAGTCTTGCCTATTATCAAAAACTTCATCACATGGTTGCTGACAAGCTCCACGCTCGATCCAGAGGGCCACGCCAGATGCTGACAAGACAACCAACTGAGGGAAAGGCAAGGGAAGGTGGTCTCAGGTTTGGAGAGATGGAGAGGGATTGTCTTGTAGGACATGGAGCTTCCATGCTGCTTCTGGAAAGACTTCTGGAAGCTTCTGATAAAACCTCTATATTGGTTTGCGAAAAATGTGGGAGCATAGCTGTTTACGATTCTGTAAAAAATAAAAAATACTGCCCCATATGCGGAGAAGAAACAGCGATATATAACGTAAAAATATCCTATGCATTTGAGTTGTTGATTAAAGAAATGGAGTCCATGGGTATAGATCCCCGTTTTATCTTAAAAGAAAAAGTGTGATAATATGTTAGAAGAGAAACAGATAGAAAAAATTAGATTTGGATTGATGTCACCTGAGATCATAAGGAAACTGAGCGTTGCAAAAATAATGACCGCAGATACGTACGACGATGAAGGATATCCCATAGAGAGGGGATTGATGAATCCGAGACTTGGAGTTATCGATCCTGGCTTAAAATGTAAAACATGCGGTCAGAAATTTGGGAAATGCTCAGGGCATTTTGGACATATAGAACTTGCAAGACCTGTGATCCATATAGGTTTTGTGAGGGATATATACCTATTTTTAAAATCTACATGCAGAGAATGCGGCAGGATTCTTTTGGGTGAGAAAGAACTTGAGAGATTCAGGGAAAAAATAGAAGAAGCTGAAAGAGTAAATAAGGACAAGAGCGTTATAATAAAAGAACTGATCAAAGAAGCCAATAAGAAGAGAACATCCTCTGTGAATAATACGTGCCCTCATTGTGGAGCCATACAGAAAAAGGTGAAGCTGGAGAGGCCTACAACATTTTTAGAAGAAAATGACAAGCTCACTCCCAGCGATATAAGAGAATGGTTTGAAAAAATTCCAGAAAATGATATGAGATTATTGGGCTGGGATCCAGATGTTGCAAGAATAGAGTGGACCATCCTGACAGTCCTGCCAGTGGCACCTGTCACTGTAAGACCGTCTATCACCTTGGAATCTGGAATAAGATCTGAAGATGATTTAACTCACAAACTCGTTGACATAATCAGAATAAACCAAAGACTGAGGGAGAATATAGATGCAGGGGCGCCGCATCTAATTGTGGAAGATCTGTGGGAACTTCTTCAGTATCATGTAACAACATATTTGGATAACGAGGTTGCTGGGATTCCTCCTGCGAGGCATAGATCAGGGAGGATACTCAAGACATTAACACAGAGACTCAAAGGAAAGGAAGGGAGATTCAGACATAATCTCTCAGGAAAAAGAGTTGATTTTTCCTCAAGAACAGTCATATCGCCAGATCCCTATATAAGTATAAATGAGATAGGGATCCCGATCCAAGTAGCCAAAGAACTTACAATCCCTGAAAAGGTAACAGAGCAGAATATAGAAGAACTTAGAAAACTCATTTTAAACGGACCTGATAAACATCCCGGTGCCAACTACGTCATAAGAAAGGATGGGAGGAAAAAGAGAGTTACAGACGATATAAAGGATGTGCTCGCTGAAGAACTGGAGATAGGATATGTAGTGGAGAGGCATCTTCGTGATGGAGATATAGTTTTGTTCAATAGACAGCCTTCTCTACACAGGCTCTCTATCATGGCACATGAGATCAAAGTAATGCCATACAAAACTTTCAGACTTAATTTGTGTGTCTGTCCACCATACGGCGCGGATTTTGATGGAGATGAGATGAATCTTCATGTGCCGCAGACAAAGGAGGCGCAGGTAGAAGCCCGGATTTTGATGAAGGTTCAGCAACAGATAATCTCTCCAAGATTCGGAGAACCTGTGATAGGAGGAATGCAGGATTATGTCTCAGGAGCTTATATTCTCACAAAAGAGGGAACAATGTTTACTGAAGAAGAGACAGAAGAAATGCTTTATTTTGCAGACATAGATAAGTTCCCCGATGAATATGTAGAGAAAAATGGAAAAAAATATTATACAGGAAAACAGATCTTTTCTCTTCTTATCCCAGAGGATATGAATCTTGAATACAAAGCAAAAATCTGCAGAAAATGTGATGTTTGTCTAAAAGAAAAATGTCCTGATGACGCTTATGTTGTAATAAAAAATGGAAAACTTGTGAGGGGTGTTATAGATGGTTCAACTTTCAAGGCAAGATCCAGAAGTCTCTTTTTGAGCAAACTTGTCAGGATGTATGGAAATGGTGCTGCAAGAGAGTTTATAGATAAAGGTACCAAACTGCTTCTCTGGGCACTTATGAAGAAGGGACTTACTACGGGAATTGACGATTCGGATATTCCTGCTGAAGCCTCAGAGAGGATAGAGAGGATACTCAAAGAGGGAGAGAAAAAAGTGGAAAAACTTATCAGAATATATGAAAGTGGAGAACTTGAGCCTCTTCCTGGGAGAACAACAAGAGAAACTCTTGAGAGTAAGATAATGCAGGTACTTTCAGAGGCGAGGGATAAGGCAGGGGAGATAGCAGAGAAACACCTCGGCATGAACAGGCATGCTGTAATTATGGCAAGAACAGGTGCAAAAGGAAACGTTCTTGATCTCACACAGATAGCTGCATCCTTAGGGCAAATGTCTGTGAGAGGAGAGAGACTGTCCAGGGGATACGGCGAGAGATCCCTCTCTCACTATAGAAAAGGCGAGATAGGGGCAAAATCACAGGGGTTCGTTGCGCATTCCTTTAAAAAAGGTCTGAATCCAAGAGAATTCTTTTTCCATGCCATGGGAGGAAGAGAAGGACTGGTAGATACAGCTGTAAGAACTGCGCAATCAGGGTATATGCAGAGAAGACTCATGAATGCACTCCAGGACTTGAGGGTGGAATATAATGGAGTGGTAAAGGATCAGGAAAGAGTAGTGCAGTTCAGATACGGAGAAGATGGAGTTGATCCATCAAAGAGTGAGTATGGAAAATCTGTTGATATTGATTGGGTTATATATAAAAATCTTAAAAGTGAGGCGATATAGTGAAAGAAGAGAAAATTATCGAAAAGATTGATTCTATAGAATCTTTACCTTTATCCATAAAGAACGAGTTAAAAAACAAGCTTATTAAGGTCAACAGAAAGCAAAAACTTCCTGAAAAGATTGTAAAGAATATAATAAATGAAACAATACAACAGTATGAGTACTCATTAGTAGAACCAGGGGAGGCTGTTGGGACTGTAGCTGCCCAGAGTATAGGAGAGCCCGGTACTCAGATGACTCTATCAACATTTCACTACGCGGGCGTAGCGGAGATGAACGTTACCTTAGGGCTTCCCAGGATCATAGAGATAGTTGATGTGAGGAGGATACCTTCTACACCGATAATGACAGTTTTTTTGGAAGAGGAGTATAAAAATGATCCTCAAAAAGCCAAGGAAGTAGCTACAAGGATAGAGGAAACAAAAATAGAGGACATAACAAAAAAGATCTCGATGGATGTTATAAATATGGAAGTTGTGTTGGAACTTGACAGAGAAAGAATGGAAAAACAAAATCTAATATTTGAAGAAACTTTAAAAAAAATTGATACTCTGAAAAAGACAAAATCTGTAGAT
>QMUN01000081.1 GCA_003660605.1 Thermococci archaeon | reverse complement strand
TTTTTTTATTTCTTCAACAAATGTGAGAGGATCTTTTTTAGGTAGCGATTCGTCTAAAAAGTAGATTTTGTGTGATGTTGCAACTAAGAATATATTCGGTGCATTTTTTTCTAATAATTGAATAGAAACAATTTTCTCGTCAAAACTTTTGGCAGTGTACTCTTCCAATCCCTCTTCATAGAGTCTGATCTCATTATGATTAAAAAGTATTAAAAATGAATCTTTTCCATTTTGCAAAAGGCTACCCGGAACAAAGATCACATCATTTAAAGTTTCTAGATTTTCGATTTTTTTACATTTTTCACTAGTTATGGGGGCACTATATGCACCCGAAATCCAAAATACTAAGATGAGGACGAAAATCACTGTCACTTTTGATCTTTTTCCCATGCATACGACGCCCTATTGTAAAATATATACCTTTTGGTTTCAAATTGTCAGATATAGTAACCCCACACTGCTTCCCATATTTCAGCATCCTTGCACACATGCACAAACAGCAACTTTTTAAACATATTTCACAACCTTACTCATGGAAAAGATAGATTTTACAGAGATGGATATACCAAAGGCGTTATTGCATATAGCGTTGCCATCGATGATCGGCATGTTTTTCGCAACTCTCTACAATCTTGCAGATATGTTCTGGGTGGGAAAACTTGGATATGAGCAGATAGCATCTATTGGATTATTTGGAATATTTTTTGATTTTGCCATAGTTTTTAATGAAGTGGTGGGTGTCGGCAGCGTGGCATTGATCGCGAGACACTATGGTGCAAAGAACTATGGAAGAGTAAACGAAGTTGTCAAACAGACCCTCTTCTTGAAGTTATTCATTGCCTTCATCTTCTGTTTCGTCGGGCTCGTTTTTGTAAAAGACATCCTTATTATTCTCGGAGCAGAAGGAGATGTAATCGAATACGGTATTGTGTATGGGAGGGTGATGTCGGTCGGGTTTATATTCATGCTCTCCTGTGCAACGATTTTTACCGCTATGCGGGGAGTTGGAGATGCAAGGACTCCAATGAAAATAATGATCTTTTCAAATATTATCAATATAGTTCTCGATCCAGTATTCATATTTTATTTTGGCATGGGTGTTCGAGGAGCAGCATTCGCATCAGTTCTTGCACAGGCAATGAGTTTCGGTATCGGTCTGTGGCTGATTACCTCCAGACGACATATTGTGGAGATCACTACGAAAATAGAGTTCGATTTTAAAACAATGAAAAACATATTATTTATAGGGATACCTTCGGGATTTGAACATTTAATACGAAATATATCCAACATGATAGCTATAAGAATTATAGCAGGTTTCGGTATGACAGCCCTTGCAGGAGTTCAGATATGTATTAGATTGATGGGAATTGGATGGATGCCCATATTCGGATTAGTACTGGCTTGCGGTACGTTGGTGGGGCACAATTTAGGAGCTAAAAAGCCGAAACAGGCAGAAAAAACGGCATTAAAAGCTGGATACATGGGGGCCATGATAATGATATTTGCAGGAATAGTGTTTTTTATTTTTTCACCTACTCTTGTATCCTTTTTTAACAGCACGGAAGAAGTAGTGCAGGCTGGAGTGTCATTTTTTAGAATAATTTCGCCTTTCCTTGTTTTTATGGGATTTTATATTCCTTTGAGTGGTGTATTTTTCGGTTCAGGTGACACAAAGCCACCCATGATCATTACCTTCATTACAAATCTCTGCTTCCAGATACCCATGATGATACTTCTTTCGCAGATTTTTGAAATGAAAGGAGCTTTCCTGGCATATGGATTACCAATGGTATTAGGATCGTGTCTCATGTTTGTTTGGTTCTCCAGAGGAAAGTGGAAAGAAAAAAAAGTGGAATAAAAAAGAATTACCTTTTTAAGTCTGCGTATCTATATATCGTGATTAAATGAAAATGAGAAAACTTGGAAAAAATGGGCCTGAAATCTCAGTAATTAGCATGGGTACGAGAACGATGGAAAAAGAGAAAGAGGGGATAAAAGCTGTTGAGACTTTACTGGAGATGGGCATAAATTTCATCGATACCGCACCAAATTACGGCAGAAATAAAGCAGAAAAAATCCTCGGTGAGATAATAAGTGAGTACAGAGGAGATATAATTCTTGCCACCAAAACAGGTTACAGATTCACCGAAGAAGGTGTAATGCCAGACTGCAGTTATGAAAACATATCGACACTGCTTGAGCAGAGTCTTGAAAGATTGAATACAAAGTATGTCGATGTACTGCAGGTTCACGGTCCTGATCCAAAGATCGATATAAAAAAGATTGTTCAGAACCTCGAAAAGTTAGTAGAAGAAGGAAAGGTCAGATACTTGGGATTCTCGAATCATTCCTTGTTGTCTTTAGAAAAGATAGATTCAGACAATGTAATCTGCATCCAGGACTGTCTGAATATATTATATTCAAAGGCTATTAATGGCAAGTTACCATTGTGCAAGGAGAAAGGATGGGGATTCATAGCATACATGCCTCTTTTTATGGGCATTCTGGCAAATGCTTATACTCATGAGAAATTTTTATTACTGGAAAAAACGTTTCCTCAGTGCAATGAAGAGATTGTCAAGAATTTAGAGAAATTCGCAGAAGATTTGAATAACCTTGCCAGAGATTTTGATGTCACATCAGGTCAGCTCGCTTTGGGATGGGTAATAAACCAAGAAAATGTTACTACGGCAATACAGGGATCGCTGGACCCTACTCACATAAAAGAAAATGCGCAAGCGATAGAAATTGAAAATGATGCAGTAGAAGCTGTAGAAAATCTGAGAAAAGAATCTGCAATTAAAACTTTTAGTATTATAGAAACACAAATAATTAAAATAAAAGAGATCGATGGTGTAGTTATGGCGCTTCTGGATCTTGGAGCCTGGATAGAGGCACCCAAGAACATAAAGACAGGGGATAAGATAAAGATCGATGCGCTCGATGGGAGTATCATACGAGAATAGATATTCAAAAATTTAATGATCTTAGTTGTAACCTCTGATCGTTAAGTTTATATATAGAGAGAAGTACTGATTACACCAAAATCTATAAAAACCAAAACTTTTTAAATAGTATAGAAGATAGATTTTAAGTTATCGAAATAGGAGGTAATTAAGATGGCAAAAGAAAAACCTCACATGAATGTGGCATTTATTGGCCATGTAGACCATGGGAAATCTACACTGATAGGAAGAATGTTGATGGAACATGGAGACATAAGAGAACAGATGATCAAAAAGTTCGAAGAGATGGGTGAAAAAGGAAAGACCTTTAAATTTGCGTGGGTAATGGACAATTTAAAGGAGGAAAGAGAGAGAGGAGTTACAATAGATCTGGCACATAAGAAATTTGAAACAGATAACAGGTATATAACGATTGTGGACTGTCCAGGTCACAGAGACTTCATCAAGAACATGATCACGGGTGCCTCACAAGCGGACGCAGCTGTACTTGTAATAGATGCAAAGGATGGTGTGATGCCCCAGACAAAAGAACATGTTTTCTTAGCTAGAACTCTCGGTATAAAGCAGTTAGTTGTTGCAATAAACAAAATGGATCTGGTAGATTACAAACAGGACAGATTTGAAGAGGTAAAATCTGAAACGATCAAGCTTTTAAAGCTTGTAGGATACAAACCAGATGAAGTGCCTATAATACCAACTTCCGCCTTTAATGGTGATAACGTTACAAAATCAAGCGATAAGATGCCATGGTTCTCAGGGAAGTCTTTCATGGAAACATTGGACGCACTGAAAGAGCCAGAAAAACCGACAGATAAGCCTTTGAGACTGCCGGTGCAGGATGTCTTTACAATTACAGGTGTAGGTACTGTACCTGTAGGAAGAGTAGAGACTGGAGTAATGAAGGTAGGAGATAATGTCATATTTGAGCCTGCTTCAACTATTCTCGGAAAACCTGTATCCGGAGAAGTAAAAACAATCGAGATGCACCACGTGGGACTTCCAAAAGCTGAGCCAGGGGACAACGTGGGATTCAATGTCAGAGGCGTCGGTAAGAAAGATATAAGAAGGGGGGATGTTCTAGGGCATGTTGATAATCCTCCAACAGTAATTACACCAAAAGACACATTTAGAGCCCAGATTGCTATTCTGGCACATCCAACAGCTATAACTGTGGGATATACACCCGTATTCCACTGCTATACAGCTCAGGTGGCATGCACGTTTGAAAAGTTAGTTGCAAAGCTTGATAAGAAGACAGGTGGAATAGCAGAGGAAAATCCAAACTTCTTAAAGCCAGGAGATGCAGCTCTGGTGGAGATCAGACCTACTAAACCTATGGTTCTTGAAGAATACAAGAAGATCCCTGAGATGGGCAGATTTGCTGTAAGAGACATGGGAATGACGATAGCAGCAGGATTCTGTGTTGCTATACATAAAGGATCTAAAAAATAAAGGGGATCGAGTTGCAGAGAGCCAGAATAAGACTTGCTTGTACAGAGCCAAAAAAGCTGGATGACGTTTGCGATCAGGTAAAAAAGATTGCAGAAAAGACGGGAGTAAATATTTCTGGCCCTATGCCTCTGCCCACGAAGAAACTGAAGGTACCTGTAAGAAAGTCTCCTGATGGTGAAGGAACAGCTACATGGGAACGATGGGAGATGAGGATCCACAAGAGGCTTATAGAGATAGACGCTGACGATAGAACGATGAGACAGGTAATGAGAGTAACTGTGCCAGAGGGAGTGAATATAGAGATAGAGTTAATCTCTTAATTTTTTTATTTTCAATCTTTTCTTTTTATGAAAAAATATTTATATCTGAAAAATTAGTTAATATTATGAATTTAAAATCCGTCTCACCCATAGTTTCAGTAGTTCTGCTTATTGTGGCAACAATAGCAATAGGCACAATTTTGATGGCATGGGGATCAGGGTTACTTCAAGAAAAGCAGAGCGTTTCTGAAGAAACGAGTAAGGCTGTATTCGGGAACGAAAATTATCTCAGTATCGATAATCTTGCGAATAGTGGCGGCAATCTTTTGATATGGATCAGAAACTCAGGAGAAGAAGATGTAAAAGTGGAATATTTCAGGATATACATCGAAAAAAATGAGATAGAACAGAATCCTGTAGATGTTTCTGGGATGACAGTACCAAAAAAAGGTACAGTGAAACTCGCTGACATTCCCTTATCTTTAGAGGAAGGAGACA
>QMUN01000080.1 GCA_003660605.1 Thermococci archaeon | reverse complement strand
CTATAAGACCAATAGATTTTTTCTCCATTGTTTATGACGTCTATTCCTAACATGATGACTTTAGACTCCTGAGATTCCCAGCTTACAAAATGCCCGTAGTTTGTGCGCCAGTGAAACTTAACTGTTTCTGGATCTCTTTCCGAGATGTAGATCGGAACTAACCCAATTCCCACCGTTGAAGACATTATAGGTGTGTAACTATCTCTATCTGTTTGAATCTTTACCTTTTCATAAGATGTCTCCTGGAAATTTTGATAGATTACGTAGCCGCTCGCTATGCATAATATTCCAACGAGACCTATGATTAAATTTTTTTTATTCATTTTGACATTTTCTCTTCTTATTTTAATAGACAAAAAATAATGCCTGAAGCATTAATAGAAAAAATTGAACATATTGAAGCATTGTTACTTGAATTAAGCGCTAAAATAGACAATTTCCTTGGCTTTGAAGAGATAACAGAAAAGAAAGAAGTTGAAAAACTTAAAGAGAAGAATATCTAAGTATCTTGGAGATTGAGAGATGTATGAGAAAACAAGTTTGCAGATGATTATCATTGTTGTGAATTAGAGTCCCACATATTCCCCACCAGAATAAAACCGTTCCAAAAAATAGAAAGTTTTTTATATTTATTGATGTTAAAAACTCGGTAATGCAAGTGAAATATCTAATAACGTCCGCACTCCCATACGTAAATGCAGTTCCCCACCTTGGAAATCTCATCCCTATACTTTCAGCAGATGTGTTTTCTAAATTCCTGAAAATAAGCGGGGAAAAAGCTATTTATATCTGTGCAACAGATGAACACGGCACCAGAACAGAGATAGAGTCTGAAAAGAGGGGTATGAGCCCTGAAGAATACTGCAAGATGATGCATGAAAAAATACTGGATATATTCACGTGGATGGGTGTCGAGTTTGACAACTTTGGGAGATCATCACGAAAAGAAAATCACGAGATTACTCAACATATATTTTTGAAACTCTATGAGAATGGATATATCTTTGAAAAAGAGATAGAGCAGTTATACTGCGAGAAATGCAAGAAATTTTTACCAGACACTTATGTGAGAGGAGAATGCCCTTTTTGCGGAAATCCAAATGCGAAGGGAGATCAGTGTGATGAATGCACTCAACTTCTCGATCCAACTCAGTTGATAAATCCAAAATGTATCATCTGCGGTTCTTCACCTATTCTAAAGAGATCAAAACATCTTTATTTAGATCTTCCAAAACTTTCTGGAAAGGTAAAAAATTGGATAGAATCGAGAAATTGGTCAGGGATAATAAAAAACCTTCCATTAGCGTGGATAGAGAAGGGTTTAGAACCCAGATGTATAACACGAGATTTAAAATGGGGAATCAAAGTTCCGTTGGAGGGGTATGAAGATAAGGTATTTTATGTCTGGTTCGATGCGCCGATGGAGTACATAGGATCGACTTATGAGTATACTAAGGAGTGGAAAGACTGGTGGTTAAAACCCGAGGAGACGAGATTATACTGCTTCATGGGCAAGGATAACGTACCATTTCACACATTAATATGGCCCTCATCACTTCTGGGAACTAACGAGAACTGGCTGCTTCCTTACACTATAGGCTCAAACGAGTATCTCAATTATGAAGGTGGACAGTTCAGTAAATCACAGAATAGAGGGGTATTCGGAGACGATATAAAGGAAATTGATATATCTCCTGATCTATGGAGATTTTATCTGATGAGCATCAGACCCTCCACGAAGGACACAGATTTTGAGTGGGAAAATTTCCAGGAGCATGTGAACAATAATCTTGTAGGCAGTCTCGGCAATTTTTTGTATAGAAGCCTTTCCTTTACAAAAAAATACTATGGAAAAATTCCGGATGTTAAAAGCGATAAGGAAATTATAAATGAAGCTTTTGAACTTTTAAAAAAATATAAAGAGGAATTCTGGAATTTAAGGTTTAAAGAAGCTGTAAAAATACTTTTAAGGATATCGGATCTCGGAAATCAGTACTTCCAGAATAATGAACCATGGAAACTTATAAAAGAAGATGAAGAGAAATGCAAAAAGGTTCTGAGAACTGTCTGCGAACTCTGCGTTATACTTGGAGTGACGATGTATCCTGTAACCCCAGTTTCTGCCCAGAAACTATGGGAGCAGTTAGGATTTGAAGGAGAGATCAAAAAAGAAAACATAAATAATATCAATCTTGATATTGGAAATAAGAAACTTGGAGATATCAAAATACTCTTTAAAAAGATAGATAATAAGAGTTTAGATAGGTATAAAGAGAAATTTAAAGGTAAAAGAGGTGCCGGAATGATAAAATACGACGAATTTAAGAAAATTGAGTTAAAAGTTGGAGAGATAAAATCCGCTGAGAATATAAAGGGTTCGAAAAATCTTTTAAAACTGAAAGTGGATATAGGAGAAGAGAGACAGCTTGTAGCTGGTATAGCGAAATATTATAATCCTGAAGAGCTTGTAGGAAAAAAAATAATCGTTGTAGCTAATTTAGAGCCTGCAAAACTCTTTGGTGTTGAATCGCAGGGTATGCTTCTTGCCGCTGTAGAAGGAGAGAATATATCGTTAGCCACAATAGACAGAGATATCAAGAACGGAGCAAGTGTCGAGTAAATCTTTTTATTCTCCTTTATTTTATACTATACTATGGAAGCATTAGTTTTGGCAGCAGGATTAGGTACACGCTTAAGACCTCTGACAAACTCGAGGCCGAAACCATTAATAAATATTGGCGGAAAAACAGTTATAGGCTATATCATAGATTCTCTGAAAGATTTTGATGAGATAAGTTTTATCGTAAATTATGAGAGAGAAAAACTGGAAGAATACATAAAAGAGTATCTCAAACTGAATGACTATAATGTAAAGACAAGATTTATCGAGCAGAAAGAGGTAAATGGAACTGCTTCTGCTATCTCGTTATCGCCTTATGATGAATTTCTCTGTATAAACGGAGACATATTTTTTGAACATTCTTTAATTTCTAAAGTACTGGAATTATATTCAAAATATAGAACAAACATCATAAGTGTAAAAAAAGTTGATGATCCGGAGAATTATGGAGTGGTCTATAAAAAAGGAAACGATTTTTTAAAGATCCACGAGAAAGAGAAAAATCCATCATCAAATTTGGCGAATATGGGTGTATATTTTTTTACTGAGGAAATTTTAGATGCTATCGGAAAGATAAAAAGATCGCAGAGAGATGAATACGAGATCACAGACGCTTTAAATCTCTGCAAAGCTAAAGTTTTAGAGTACAACGGATTCTGGAGTGATATAGGATATTTCTGGGACATTTTAAACACTAACGACTTTGTTATGAAAAAATTGGAACATAAAATTCTTGGAAATATAGAAAAAAACGTTAAAATTGTACCACCTGTATTTATAGAAGAAAATACAGTAGTAAGAGAAGGGAGTTACATAACAGGTCCTGTAAAGATAGGAAAAGACTGTAAAATAGGGCCAAACTCTTTCATAAGAGGAAATACCGTGATAGGAAATAAATGCCACATAGGGATGTGCGAAGTGAAAAACTCGATAATATATAACAAAACGAATATACCTCATTTTAACTACGTCGGTGATTCTATTATAGATGAGAACTGCAATTTGGGGGCAGGGACTATGGTTGCTAACTTGAGATTTGATGACAAATCTATATCAGTAGAGGTAAAAAACAAAAAAATTGATTCGCAGAGAAGAAAAATGGGATGCATCATGGGCAATAATACAAAAACAGGAATAAACGTAACGATATACCCGGGAAGGATAATAGGAAGTTCGTGTTTTATATATCCCGGTAAGGTGGTAGATAAAAATGTACCGGATAATACGGTTTTAAGGTGATCCTGTGGATATTAACTCGTATTTACGGAAGGAAAGAGAATTGATAGACTCTGTGCTTGAGAAATATGTACCGAGAGAGTTCAAGGAAAAAGACCTGAAAAATCTCTTGGGAAAGGAAAGGTATTCATTCGATATAATCTCTGCCGATAGGGCGATATCGGAGCCTGTATGGAATTTTCTTGACAGAGGGGGAAAAAGATGGAGACCTGCCCTATTTCTGCTCTTGACAGAGGCTTTAAAAGGAGATATAAACAAAGTAATGGATTTTGTATCGCTTATAGAACTCGTACATAATGGAACTATAATAATAGATGATATAGAAGATAATTCTTCTATAAGAAGAGGAAAACCATGCCTTCATAAAATATACGGAGAGGATATCGCCATAAATGCTGGTAATGCGCTTTACTTCATTCCTTTAAAAGTTATAATGAACTCCGATTTTGACATTTCTATTAAAGAAAAAGCCTTCGAGATATACTCTCAGGAGATGATCAATCTTCATTTCGGTCAGTCCATGGATATTTTCTGGCATAAAGGAAAAAAGAAAGAGATAACGGAGAAACAGTATTTACAAATGGTAAGTTTAAAGACAGGGACACTTGCAAGACTGTCTGCACGTTTAGCTGCTCTTCTCGCTGGGAAGAATGGGGATACTCAAGAAATCCTTGGGAAAATGGCTGAAACAATAGGTATAGGATTCAAAATACAGGACGATATTCTTGATATAACAGCAAAAGAGAGAAAAAAATTCGGAAAAGCATTTGGAAACGATATTACAGAGGGGAAAAGATCTTTGATGGTAATAAGAGTCCTTGAGACAGGAGGGGAAAAAGATAAAAAAAGGCTTCTTGAAATTCTTGATTCTCATACAAGGGATAAAGATCTGATAAATGAAGCTATAAAAATAATAGAGAAGTATGATGCTGTTAACTATGCAAAGAATCTTGCCAGGAAGATGCTCAAAGATGCGTGGAAAGAAGCTGAGAAAGTTTTAGAAGAGTCTGAGGCTAAAAAAACTTTAGCATCTTTTATGGAGTATCTTATAGAGAGGGATGTGTGATGGGGGAAATTATGAAAGATCTCAAACTTGTGACATATTGCGGTCTTTATTGCGATCTTTGCGCCCAACGTGGACGCATACCTCATCAGGCCAATGTTCTCAGAGAATCAATGGTCAAAGAAGGCTACGAGTTTTGGGGCAAAGAAGTCCCTGGCTTCAACAAATTTTGGAAATTCCTGAACAATCTTTGCGATCCTGAGAAGGCGTGTCCCGGATGTCGACAAGGAGGCGGACCTCCTTTTTGTTCGATCAGGAAATGTG
>QMUN01000079.1 GCA_003660605.1 Thermococci archaeon | reverse complement strand
TTTTCACCGAGTAATGTGATAGTATCTCACAAGCTTTTTGCCATTCTTTGTCTGTAAGTCTTCTTGAAAGCTCAGGGTGTTCAAAGGCATTATATTCGGGTCTGTACTGCGACATCAGATTTATTCTTGCATTGGGTAAGTTTTTTTCTATAAAATCAAGAATCCTTGGAAGATCCTCTTCTACCCATTTTCCAGGAAGTACAAGAATTCTTATTATCATATCGCACTGTTTATACGCTATTTTGTGATTCCTTGTCACAATATCCCAGTAGTTTGGTAAATTTGAGTATTCTAATGCTCTTTCATTATTCCCATACTTGAAATCGGAGAGATACAGATCCACAACACCATCCAGAAGCTTCATCGTTTCTTCAGACATGTAAAAGTTTGAGTTCCAGATTATTGGGATATTGACATCCAGTTCTTTTAGAACTTCTAGAATGTATAAGAGGTTAGGTGTAGGTTCCCCACCCACAAAATTTACATTTTTTATAATGTTTCTCATCTTTGTTATCCATGTTACTGTTCTTTCAACACTCCATTCTTCGCCATTAAGATGCTGACTTATATCCCAGTTCTGGCAGAAAACGCAGTTAGCGTTGCACCCTGAAAAAAATATAGTACCGGAGGGCACGAGAACTCTTTCTTCTCCATAATGCGGAAACGCACAGGATATTAGAGGAGATTTTACCCTGCAGAATCCAGATTTTTTATATCTGTTCACCATACATCTTCTCTCGCAGAATATACAGTTTTTAAATATCTCCTTTGCAATTTCTATCTTTAAATCCAACAAGTTTGGCTCTTTTTCCGTATTTCCAGGATTTTTTTTCATCAGTGCATCATGGATATGAACTTTTTTTTCAAAACTCTCAGGTATCTCCGCTTCTATGTATTTTAATAATAGAAATCTTGCTTTTTCTTTCAAGGCTTCACCTCTATCTTGAAGATCACAGTGCCTCCTTCTGTATATTTCATAGGGTCTAAACACTGTACATAACCTTCTCCAAGCCCCATATCTTTCGGTGATACCCCTCTGTAAATAGCATTGTAATAAGGGAGAATAGAAGCAAGAGAATGAATACAAACAGCATCAGTTTCTTCCAGATTCAGTTTATACCCTTCATCAAAAACTATCTTATCCCCTTTCTTGTAAACGGGACAGAAACCTTTGATCTCGACAACTTTTATTACTATCTTCATAAGCTTTTTAACTTCACTTCTTCTGTTTTCAGATCAACTACGGCATAATCCCCATTTTTCAATGCCCCGGGGTTCACAACTATCGTTTCATCTATTTTTTCCTTTCCCTGCAGATGAGAATGTCCGCAGAATAAAAATTTTGGTTTATACTTTTTTATAATCTCGTTCACCACGGGAGAACCTTTATCTTTTGCGAGATCACATACGGGGGGAGAATGCGTCAGAAGTACAAAATCTTTTTTTAAATATGCGAGTTTTCTTAAGGCGAAAAATGTTTCATCCCTCGTATATTCCAGAACAAAGAAATCTTCTCTTTCATCTTCATTGATCTCACCGCCAAATCCGCAAACATCGAAACTTTCCAGAAAATGTATGGTTTCATGGGCCAGATGAATATTTTTTTTCTTTAGACGCCACAGAGTTTTTAAATAAAGAGACTCCGGGGCATCCATATTCCCCGGAATTGTGAAAACCTTTATATTCGTCCTGTCAAGAAAGTTGTAAAATTTTTTGTAGTACATGATATCTTCATCTTTTTCAGTAATAATCCCAAGTTTTTCTCTGTTCGGAATCCTATTTTCTTTTTTTGCGGCAAGCCACTCATTGCCTCTTTTGTGTCCTTTGACAATATCACCACAGAAAAATATAACATCAAATCTATTCTCTTTTATGATTTTTTCCAGAGATTCAAGTATCTCCAAGCTTCCATGAAAATCAGAGATTAGGAGACTCAACATAATAAAGATAAGTTTTTTATTTATTTAAAGATTTTGGAGCATCTCTCGTTATATCCTTCAACAGGTCATACTCTTCTGGAAGTATTATCTGAAATAATGGATCATTTTTATAATAGATCTTTTTTATCTTCAGTATTTTTTCTTCCGCTATCCCCTCCATAATAACTTCCGCATATCCCGGAACTTTGATACCATTTAGATTGTACTCATACACTCTCTCTTTTAAAGTTAAATACCTCAGGGAAGAAGCAATCTTTAAAGAACACTCTGCAATAGAAGGAAGAAGTATGGAAGGACACAATCCAATGGCAATATCTATTCTCTTTTCGTCAGTAAAAGATAGTTTCAACCTCTTTTTACCAATGATCTTGAAATCACTGAAAAACATTCTTTCCTTAGAGACAGCAACTCCTGAAGATATTTCTGCTATATTTCTCAGATCGAAATTCTTGGTGACATTTTCTAAAAAAGGAGGATTTTTTACCTCTTCACACTCCATTGGATTTTCCATAGCTTTTGAAAATACTTCAGGAATCTCTTTTTCATTTATTTTCATTGCTCTGGCGATCCTTTCTCTCGTGCCCCATATGTTTGCTACGACTCTGAAGCCTTTTACATTCTCGAAAAGAATTACCTTTGATTTTGGATATTTTTTGATATCCCCAAAAAATTTTATCTTCACCGTTTCATCTTCAAAGAAACTCAAATAGCTTGAGAGCATGATCCCCATCTGAAGCAGGATAATAAAATCTTTCGTTAATATATATAACTTCAAAAACAATATACTCATATGGGAACCTGCAGTATATGCAAAAAAGAGAGGGAGATATCAGAATCCTTAGGAATCTGCATAGATTGTATAAGAGATAAATTTGAAAGATCCCTTCCGTATATAAAGAAGGCACATAAAAAAGAAATTTACTCCAAGGAAGGTGTTCAGTGTAGTCTCTGCATAAGAAAATGTAAGATACCTGAAGGAAAGGAAGGATACTGTGGAGCGAGAAAGAATTTGGGAGGAAAGATAATTCCTAAGACAGATTCTGATGAATATGCTTTTGTTGAGTGCTACTATGATCTTCTTCCTACAAACTGCGTAGCCATGGATTTCTGTGGAGAAAAGAATTCAAGAAGTGGAAAGAATTTAGCAGTATTCTATGGTTTTTGCAACTTTGACTGTCTGTTCTGCCAGAACTGGAACTATAAGAATGTTAAAAGAAAAATGAGTGTAGATGACCTATTATCCTTTGTAGATGATGAAACAAGATGTATATGCTTTTTTGGAGGAGATCCCACTCCGCAGATCTTTCATGCATTGAAAGTTGCAGAAAGAAGTGAAAGAAGAGTATGCTGGGAAACAAATGGTTCTTTCTCACAGGGGGTAGCAAAAAAGGTAGGAGAAATTTCATATAAAACTGGGGGGATTGTAAAATTCGATATAAAAGCTTTTTCAAACTCAATTTATATGGCACTGTGTGGAGCAAAAAAGGAAAATACCTTCAAAAACTTCGAATTCATATATAAAAATTTTAGAAGAGAAGATCCGCCAATCCTCGTAGCGTCCACTCTTCTTGTTCCTGGATACGTAGATGTCTTTGAGATAAAAAGAATATCAGAGTTCATAGCCAGCATAGATCCGAACATACCGTACGTGCTTCTTGCTTTCCATCCCGATCACAAAATGAGGGATCTCCCCAATACATCAAAAGATCTTGCTACATTTTGTTTCAATGCTGCAAAAGAGCATCTCGATAGAGTGAAGATAGGGAATATATGGCTTTTAAGATAACTTCTTTTAAAAATATCATGCTCCAGATCACGCCACCATATATTAGAAGCTGACATTTTTTTGACCATAATTCTCCTGCCGGGCTTGGCCGCAGTGAGCTTAACTATGACATACCAGTTGTTCTGGTAATTTAGTGGAACGTAACCCTTTTAAATAATTATCACATATGCTGAGATGATACTATGAATAAAGCGATAGAAGTTATAGATCTCATAAAAGATTTTGGGAAGATAAGGGCAGTCAATGGAGCTTCTTTTAACGTATCCGAAGGTGAGATATTTGGATTGATAGGGCCAAACGGGGCTGGAAAGACAACTATTTTAAGAATAATATCTACATTGTTGCAGATAACTTCAGGAGAGGTAAAAGTTTTTGATTACGATGTTAGAAAAGATGCTTCAGAGGTCAGAAAATTAATAAGTTATCTCCCTGAAGACGCAGGAGCTTACAAAAATCTTACGGGCAAAGGTTACTTAACGTTTATCGCAAAATTTTTCGGTAACGGAAAAGAGGTCAGAGAAATAGTTGAGAAGGGGATAGAGATAGCTGATCTTGAGGAGAGAATCAACGATAAGGTTGATACATACAGCAAAGGAATGATGAGAAGACTCTTAGTTGGGAGAGCTCTCATGATCGATCCGAAACTCGCTATACTGGATGAGCCCACCTCTGGACTGGATGTGATAAATGCCCAGGAAGTGAGGAACATAATAAAAAACTCGGTGAAGAGGGGAACTACCATTCTATTGTCCTCGCATAACATGCTGGAAGTAGAGTTTTTGTGCGGTAATATAGCTCTAATAAATGAAGGTAAGATAGTCGAGGAAGGAAAACCTGTCGAATTAAAGGAAAAATACAATGCCAGTAACATTGAAGAGGTATTTACAGAGGTGATAAGATGAGTGGTCTTACAAATATAATAATCAAAGAGATAAGAGAATTACTGACGCCCTCCACGATCATTCCCATAATTGTCATGGCTTTTATATTCGGGTCGATGGGAAATATGATGGGAGGTATTGGAGAGGAGCTGGAAAAAAAACCAGCTATAGGCCTCATAAATGATGACAGTGGTGAACTTTCCAAAATTGCCACCGATATACTAAACGAACGTGCGGAGATCATCTACGAAGGAAGTAATATAGAGGAAGGATTAGAAAAAATAAAGGAAGAGAAAGCCACAGCACTTCTTATAATACCTGCAAATTTCAGTGAGAGCATATATGCTGATAATCCTGGGGAGATAGAGGTATACTGGATAATGAAAGGCGCAGGGATCATGGACTCAATATCCTCTGAAGTTGTTGATGGATTGATACACTCAATCGAAGAAGAGATATCAAAAGAACTGATAAAAGACGGAGAATACTCAGATATTGTCCTAAAACCGACTGTAAAAAAAGAGACTACCATTTTTAAAGAGAAGGAGTTGAAAGGATTATCTCCAGGTGCTATAAGCGGAATCCT
>QMUN01000078.1 GCA_003660605.1 Thermococci archaeon | reverse complement strand
GATACCAAAATAAAAAGATCAATTATTTACTCATTTTATAGGTTTGTACGATAAAGGTATAGGTTTAGAATGTTCAGAAGGAGATCCAAGCATACTATTCGATTATAAGATTCTTTACAAAGAAAATGAAGATATACTAGATAGATCATTTGCTGAATTATATTATGCTACAGAATTCTTTTCAGATTATTTAGAATTGACAAAATTAATAGGTCCATTTGAAGAAGAATAAATTAATTATTGTAGAAAATTCAATTTCTAATCGGGTTAACAACTATCACCAGAACACAACCCTTAAAAATAGAAGCACTTTTGTACATTTATGCAAGATTTGACATCTGGAAGTATAAGGAAGAATGTAATTTATCTGGCATGGCCTGCCGTTATTACGATGCTTCTTCAGATGGTTGTAGGGATTGCAGATATTGCGATGGTGGGCAGGCTCGGTGCCGATGAACTCGCAGCCGTCGGACTCGGAAGACAGATCATATTTCTATTTCAGGGATTGATCTTTGGAATGAGCATAGGTGCTACAGCTTTAATAGCGAGATACATAGGAGCAAAAGAAAAAGAAAAAGCTGTATTAGTTGGAGAGCAATCGATCATTCTTGGAATACTCCTTTCCCTCATAATAGGAGTCCCAGGATTTTTCTATGGTGATAGTTTTATAAGAGTTCTTGGTGCAGAAACACTTATCGTTTCCATAGGATATGATTACTTACAGATAATGTTTTTTGGGCTCTTTACAGTCTTTATCACTTTTATAATTAATGGAATTTTCAGAGGAATCGGCGATACAAAAACACCTATGTATTTAATGGCATTTATCAATATTCTGAATGTAATTTTGAACTATTTTCTTATCTTTGGGATCTGGAAATTTCCCTTTTTGGGTGTAAAGGGGGCAGCAGTAGCTACAGTATTATCACGGGGTGTGGGCATATTGATAGGGGGTTATCTTTTATATTCTGATAAAAAAGGGGTTAAATTGAGACTCCGTTATAAAATCGATTTTTCGGTTATAAAAAAGATCATAAGAATAGGGCTCCCTGCGTCCGGAGAGAGATTGATATACTCAAGTGCAGGTATAATCTACACGATGATTGTGGTCTCCTTCGGAACATTTGCCATAGCGGCACACCAGGTAGCTTTACGATCCGAGAGTTTTTCGTTCATGCCAGGTTTTGGATTTGCAATTGCTGCCACCACTCTTGTCGGCCAGAACCTGGGAGCTGTAAAAACGCAAAGAGCAGAGAAAAGTGCGTACGAATCTCTAAAACTGGCACTGTTCGTAATGGGGTCTATGGGTATTCTATTTTTCGTTTTTCCTGAGTATTTTGTAAAGATATTCACAAATGATCCTGATGTTATAAAACTTGCAGTTCCATGCCTCCGAATAGTCGCCATTTCAGAACCTATGCTTGCCGCTACTTTTGTTCTCGCTGGAAGTTTGAGAGGTGCTGGAGATACTGTTTGCCCGATGGTAATTGCAGGGATTTCTCAATGGTTTGTCAGATTACCGTTAGCATATCTCTTTGGCGTGACATTGGGTTATGGACTTATAGGTGCATGGATAGCTATGACTGTAGAAACAATAATCGGGGGCTTGTTATTTTACATAAGATTCAAAAGAGGCAAATGGAAAAAAATTAAGGTCTGATATCATATCTCCATACAAATACTCTGGGAGAATAGGATTTCACCTGCTGTACATACTCTATATTAAATCCTATCTCTTCTTTTTGTTCTATGGAATACAGATGTATTATCCCATTTTTCTTTATCTTGCTTAAAGCTGTATCCATGAATTCAAGGGAATTTTTAGGGAGATTCATTATAATTCTGTCAAAATAAGGTAATTTTTTAACGATGTCTCTGCAATCTCCAAGATACGGAAAAACATTCTTCACTTTGTTGATCTCTATATTCTTTTTCAGATAGTGAAAAGCATCTGGATTTATGTCTATGCTGTGAACTTCAACTTTTTTCCTTTTCGCAATCAAGATAGAAAAAGGTCCTACTCCCGCGAACATGTCCAGTACTCTTTCCCCATTGTTGACTTTTTCAGATATTCTATATCTCTCCGTTGCAAGCCTTGGATTGAAATATACCTTCTCTATATCGAGCATGTATCTGCAGCCGTACTCTTTATGTATAGTTTCCGTATTTTTTTCGCCTGCCAGATATATATACTTTCTCGTTCTGTATGTCCCATCTACATTTGTTTCTTTTTTGTAGACAGATCTAACGTTTTTTCTTTTAAGAATAGAGCTATTATAATTTTCAACTATAGCTATATCGCCAATGAGATCAAACTTAAACTCAAATTTCTCCCTCTCTTTTAACTTTTCAAATTCTGTTTCTATCACATCTCCTTTAATTCTTTTAATTATGGGAAAAACTAGATAATTTCCAAGGTTCTTTATTTTATAGCTTTTATCAAGGATTCCATTTTGCAGGAGAATTTTTCTTGTTTTTTCACCCTCTTCTTTTCTTACCTTTAATCCTAACATTTTATCCCTTTTAAAACTCTGTAGCCACTTTCCCTGTCAACTGTTTCGCAGTTTCCAAAAACCTCTTCAATTTTTTCTTTATAACTCTTTGCACCCTGTTTTGTTCTCACAACCATATAAAATCTTCCTTCTTCCTTTAAAAGATCAGGAACTTTCTCTATCATCCTAAAGACAAATTCTTTCCCCATCCTGAAAGGTGGATTTGTAGTTATAACATCAAAATCCTTTATCTCGAACTCAAAAAAATCTTTTTTCATTACGCTTACATTGGAACACTTATTCAAAACTGTGTTTCTTCTTGCCAGATATACAGCCCTTCTGTTTATATCGATCATGTAAACTTTTCTTACGAATTTTGAGATCACTATTCCTATAATCCCATATCCACATCCTATGTCAAGGACAGTATCACTTTTTTCTGCCTCTACAGATTTTGCAAGGAGTTTACTTCCCTTATCAATATTTTTTCTCGAGAAAACTCCCCTATCTGTTAAAAACTCAAATTTGATCCCTTTTATATACTCTTCTATCTTTAAAATCTCGTGATGTGTTTTCTGTCTTTCTGAGAAATAATGATCCATGATAGATATATTATGCAAAACTTTATAAACGATTTTCAGTTCTATTAAAATGGTGAGAATCATGGGTATTTATCAAGGTAGATCAAGAAGAAAAAAAAGCGGAGGAAAATACAGGAAATATAGAGGTAAGAAGAAGTACGAAATGGGTAGGGAACCTGTATTCACAAGGATAGGAGAAGAAAAAAAGAAGATTGTCAGAGTTAAAGGTGGAAATAGAAAAATAAAACTTAAATCTGCACTATATGCCAACATAAGCACTCCTGAGGGTATTAAAAAGACTAAAATTTTAAATGTAGAGGAAAATATGGCAAATAAACAGTTTACAAGAAGAAATATCCTCACAAAAGGTGCAATAATAGAGACAGAGATAGGAAAAGCAAGGATAACCTCGAGACCAGGGCAGCACGGCATCGTAAACGGTGTTCTTTTAAGCGAGTGAAAACTTTTTATTTCATGAGTAGATAAGATAAACATGTACTATGGTCTTGACAGAGTTAAAACAGAAAAGAAGAAAGAACTTTATTCATGTGTGATACTGAATGTCAAGATTTCTAAAATAATTCTTCCGGATTATTTGGAAAATATCCTCAAAATAATAAAAAAGAGTTATGTCAGATCTAAAAAAGCTGATAATTTAGCAAGAAAGGTAAACAGCTGGATAAATTATGGATTGTCATTTGATTATCCATTTGTTCTAAGAGGAAGCGAATTTGAAAAAAGAGTCTATAAACTTACGTTGAAGATCCCAAAAGGAAAAGTAGCATCTTACAAACAGATAGCAGAGGCTCTTGATTCAAAGGCTTACAGAGCTGTCGGAAATGCAATGAAAAAAAATCCAGTTCCCTTGTTGGTTCCATGTCACAGAGTGGTGAACACAGACGGAAAACTGGGAGGATACGGTGGTGGACTAAAGATGAAAAAGAGGATACTCACGAAGGAGGGTGTGGAGATAATAGATGGTAGAGTTCCCAAGGAGTACTTTGTGGAGAAGATCTGATTAAAGTTTTACAATTCTTATTTCGGCATATTTATCAATAAAACGCAGAGTTTTGTATTTTCTGCCGAGAATCACATCTATGATCAAGGGAATTATAAAAGCTTTTGGAAAGTTCCGAACAGCAGCTTTTTTTATATTCATTTCCCCTACAGCTTTGATATCGAGCAAGGCTTTACCCAGTGTCTGTCCCCCCTCGTTTTCAAAAATAGTGAGATATATCCAGAAAACTAACAGGATCGTCAATATGTAGAATGGAGTGATAACAAATTCCTGTTGAATAATTCCCGAAATTTTTATAGGAAAAATAAAATATATTAAACTTACCAAAATAACTGCAAAAAAATCCAAAAAATATGCGGCAATTCTTCTTGCTGCAGAAGCCTCCTCTATTTTTTCTGGCACCTGTTGTATTATCGAAAAAGCTCTCAATCCTTTATCTGTGAGTTTGTACAATCCTTTTTCATCTTTTTCAATAAGATCTCCCAACTTTTTTAAATGAAAATTGAGTTTTCCCGTATCTACATCCAATTCTTCCAGCATGCATGTGTATGTTACGCTGTTTCTTGCAAGCATCTCTATAATTCTTCGTCTAATGGGATGGTTAAGAGCTGAAAACATCATTGATCCCTTTGTTTACGTATATGAAAGAATTTTGTTGTTGAATGTTTAACACGGTATAAGATATAAAATGAGGCGCCTACAAAAAAATCCAAAAGAATAGCCCACAAATAAGAGAGCTCCCAAAAGTATACTCGCTTGTATAAGAAGCTCCTGCAAGTACACTACCAAACACAAATAGCTGATTTATAAACGTATAAACTAGATAGATCATAAATACATAATAAGCCCACTCTTTTCCTTCGTATGCGAAGATAATCAGTGCCAAGATTATAATTGAGAAAAATATCCTCGAATAGAAGTTACTTCTTATAACACTCACTCCTTGAGGAATACCGATACCCATAGAGAAAAGTATGTTTTCTATAAGTACTATTAGAATAAATATGCCCCACAGATAAAAAAGAACCTTCACTCCTTTCTCATAATTCATGAAATTATTTAGATTTTCGTATATTTATACTTTTTTGAAAAGAAAAATTGTCAAGGGATGATTATTTTATTAGGCTCCTCATTTTTTGTTAGTATCTAATCAGGTACGTTGTTCATTTCTGACATTAAAAAGATCGTTAACACTCTGATTTTTGTAGAGAATATAG
>QMUN01000077.1 GCA_003660605.1 Thermococci archaeon | reverse complement strand
TCATTAAATCCAGGAACACTGGAAGGGTATGTACGTGATATGAGTGCAAATCCTATTGCCAATGCGACAGTATCGATACCCGGATTGAGCCTGTCAGCTACCACAGACGCATCAGGGTATTATAAAATAGAGCAGATACCCGCAGGAATGTACACCGTAGTTGCAAAAGCACAGGGATACAGTACAGAGGTTTACTACTATGATGATGCGAATAATCCTCTTGGTGGAGATCCTTCAGGAAATTTCAATCCTGCAAATGCATTTCCAGTACCGGGAACGTATGCACCATATATTCACGCAGGAACTACTGAAACGCTCAGTTTCCAGATGGATGTGGCATCGCAGGAGTGCGCCAACGATGTTTCAGGTATAGTTACAAATGGTGCGCCGATAGAGTATGCAGAAGTAGAAATACCGGGATTGGGGCTCGAAATCACGACAGATAAAAGTGGATATTATATATTTACAGAAGTGCCGTGCGGTACGTACTGGGTCGTTGCGTCAGACCCAGAGCCAGACCCTACGGGTCTACTAGATCACAAATCGAAGAAAGCTTTGGTTGTATGCACCATAGGACAGGATATTGTTCAGGACTTTGTTCTGGATGAAAATCCGTGCACAATATTTGGAAGGGTATTACAGTATGACAGCGATTGGGTACCAGTAGCTAATGCCACGGTAGAAATACCAAATTCAGGAATATCGACAACTACTGATTCATTTGGTTACTATGTGATAGAAGATCTCCCTGTCAAGAGATGGTCATGGTGGGAAGAAGGAGAAGGATTTGCTTACAGAACGACAGAATATTTATTAAAAGTATCAAAAAATGGCTATTTCTCAACAACAGAGTATGTAAAGCCAGTACCGCAGAGTAACGTATGGCAGGAGTTCCATATAAAGAAACATACTGGAATTTTAAAAGGAAAAGTTACGGAATGGGATACAGACCAGGGAATAGAGGACATAAAAGTAACGTGTGCAGGAAGAGAAGCGTATACGGATGCCAATGGATTCTACGAGTTTGTAGAGGTACCAATAGGAAGTTATACTGTACATGCAGAAGATTACACATGGGATCTTGTGGGATTCCCAAATTATGATAACAAAGCAAAGATAAATCAGCAGGTCACATACAGTAATGTTACGATAGTTGATTTCAGGCTTCCAGATGATGCAGCTGGTAAAATCACAGGATCGGTATCAGGATACATATGGTATGACTGGAATGCCTCTGGAGGATTCAGCAATGAAGGAGAAGGAGTTAAAGATGCAGAGGTAACAATATCTGGGAAAAATAGCGTATACACAGATTCGTACGGATATTATGTCAGTATTGCTGACACTCAGGATATATACGGTCAGTACGATACGCTCGTAATAAAAGCAGGAGCACCGGGACATGTTGTAACTGTAGATGCACCAGGGTACTTTATAGCACATTCAAATGTAACTACAACAGCGGATATGGATATTACTGATGCATCACTGTCACCAGCGCCTCCGCCTCTAGTTGTTCAGCCGTTAAATATCCAGATAAATAAATTAACAGGCGATCTTAAGGGCACTGTTTACGATAAGGATAAAAATAAGCCGTTGCCATGGCACTTTGTAACTGTGCCTCTAGAAGGAGCACCTGCGGGCTATGTACCATTCTATGATGGAGTTCCAACACCGTATACAAGCGCATGGGCTACTACCATTACGGATACACTCGGTACATATCTTATTACCAATATCCCGAAAGGAGATCACTTAGTTTGGGAGACCGCAGTCATGTTCCCGAATTATCACGACATGTTCGAGAGAGTGAATATACAGTCTCTCATCAATAAAAACTTCGGAGCTACAAGGAAGATAGGAAGGATAGAAGGATTTGTATGGGACGATGCAAATGCTAACAATACATTTGATGGTACTGAGACTTCGTTATTCGAATCAGTGGTAAAACTCTCAGGAAAGTCAACGGATCCTTACTCGAACGATGATAATCACTCATCTATTGCGGACTCAACGGGATATTATACTATATTAAATATACCAATAACGTATGATTGGCCGTATGATCCGCCTCTTAACTTCTGGAATAGATATACAGGAACAGCAGAGTATTCAGGATATTATAAAGAGAAGTGGGATGCAAGTCTTTCCACTTGGGTGATCCCAACGCCAAGATGGAAATTTGATAATAATATAAAAGTTGATTGGGCATTGAACAGATCAAATGAGACCACCACACCACCTGGAGTCTTTGCAGGGTATGACTTCCCGTTGGATAAAAAGGATGGAGGACCTCTCAGCGGAGGACCTGATGGTTTAATATCAGGTTATGTAGATCTATATCTATCATTATACAGCAGCAACGCTGAAATAGTAGTGCAGGCTACAAACTACAATGTTTGCAGTGATATAGAAGGGTACTACCTTGTATGGAATCACGGCGTGCATATTACAACAGGACCACCTGGAGACTGGGGTACAGAATGGGCTGGAAGTTCACCACCATGGGGGATACCAGCTGGAAATTACACTTTACACGCAAGGGCACTGTGGTATGAAAGTGATGTATTAGGTGGTACAGAGACATACGATCCCGAAATATATCCCGGTACAGTTACAGTTCATTCAGAAACATCAAACATAAGCTTCGATCTCTCCAGAAAACTCGGAGGATTGAAAGGAAGTGTAGAAGAGGACAGTACATTTACGGATGTATCTCCATTATTTATCAAAAATGCAACGGTGACAATAGGAAACCCGGACAATGGAATAGGATTACCATGGTGGCAGAAAAACACTGTAGACGGTGGAAAATACGAGTTCAATGATCAGCAGAATGGAGTTTTACCTATAAGTTGGGACACGAGTGCTATTCCTGCGCTGCCGCCTTTCCTGTATATGTTATATTATGAAAAGGATAGCTGCTGGAGAGATCAACTGTGGGATACAGTTGATTGGAATGTTGTAAAAGATCTTGATGCTACAAACCCAAACAGTCCTATGGTCTTGCAAAGATGGTTCGGATTCATAGACGGATTCGTGTTGGACTGCAACACGTACAAGCCTATAGTAGATGTAGATGTTAACGCAACGAAACAGAGAACGAACCCGAATCCGTCAGCCACAAACGAAGTAGCGACATATAATTATGACGCAGCCGAGAATCCACCCATAAATAATACGGATTTAGATGGATACTACTTGGTAGAATGTTCGGTCTCAACGCCGAAGGTGCATCCAGATGAGACAGAATACACTGTCAACGCAGCAAAAACAAATTATCCTGCGAAGTGCCTGAATAATATAACAGTTGAATTTAACGAGATAAACGAGGACAATGACTTTTTGCTCTGCAAAGAGCTTGGAAATACGGGTGTAATCTTAGGAATAGTGTATGTTGACGGCAATACAGACGGTGATTATGATGCAGGAGAAGAAATTGGCGGTGTAACTGTAGAAATACCAGGATTGGATATCACCACGATCTCGACTACCGATACTTATACTTATACGCCTCTTGGGGTCGACTATAACTTCATATTCACCGATGTACCGTTACTGCCGAATGGTAATATGGCCAGATATTGGCTTAAATTTACACATGCAGATCATGAAATGGCTTATGGTGTATTCACAACGAATACATATAATAATTGGGACTATGATAACAAAAATACCGAAGACGATATAACAGATGATGACGGAAACCACATACCTCTATGCGGTCTCCAGACAGTCCCAGATGCCTGGATTGAGGGATTGGTATACGCTCCCGGAAGTCCAGACGAAAGACTTACAGATAGACTTGATAATGCAAAGGTATGGATACCCGGAGCATACAGGCAGTGTCCGACAGACGATGTAGGATACTATATCATTGGAAAGCTTGCGCCGTACATGCCTGTGGGCTCGACATACCCAGCTGTTCATACTTTAGTGGCTACGGCAGATGGTTACAAACCAAAACCGCAGAGGAACGTTGGATTGAACAGTGATACGCCGTGGAATCACACATGGCAGGACTTCTCGATGGAGCTCCTGACCTCGATGGATTACGGTATACTTCAGGGAGTCGTTTTCTTTGACGGCGGTATAGCTGTAGGCGATGTTGGAGATCCAGGAGATCCAGATTACGATCTCGATATATGTACAGGAGGAAATTACGACGGTCCTGATCCCGCAAATCCGTTCGAGCCAGATGGAGCATACGATGTCAAAGGAACTGGAGAAAATACAGTTACAGAGGGTATCAGAAATGCCATTGTAACGTTAAATCCGACAACTACTACAGATTCGTACGGATATTACATATTAACAGATATAGACTCTGAAATGAGTCACGAGGTCAGTGTAACGGTCGATCTGTTCCAGGATGCCCATCATAATGTCTTTGTAGACTCAGGATGGAACACAGAGAACTTTGCCATGGACGCAGAGACAGGAAGTATATCAGGAAGGGTATACGAAGACTTTGACCAGGATGATATGTACGATGATCCATTAGAAGCGATAGAAAATGCTACAGTTAGAGCATGGATCAGTGCCACGCCATCATTCTCAGTATCTGTGTATACTGAAGCAGATGGAATGTATTTAATGCCACTCGTACCTGTGCCGATAGCTACAGGATCGTATACTGTTCATGCTGAACAGGTTTCTGGAACACCCAGATACGAGCCCAACGAAGTAGATGATGTGCATGTAGATCCAGGAGTAACGACTACTGGTGTTGATATAACACTTATGAGAGAGCACGGAGATGCTTCAGGAACGGTAACATATGATGGAATACATCCGTTGTATGGAGCAAAGGTGGAGTTCTTCTTCCACTGGTACTCTAGTTATGAGAAGATATACGAAACGTATACAGACGCTTCAGGGTTCTATATGTTTGATACAGAGGATACTGTAATCGTGAACAATGAACTCGATCCTGGAGAAGATCTACCTGGTGGAAGACCTGGTAAGTTAGATGAACTCTGGGAAGGACAGTGGACTATTCAAGTGTCGCATCCCGCCTTCACCACGAAGACAAAAGATATCATAGTTGCAAGTCATTATACAGTTGACTTCGATTTCAGCACGACTACAGATTTACTGCCGAACACGGCCAAGATAGAAGGAACGGTAGATCCTACTGTCTCAGGTGCGATAATTACAGCTGATCGTGGAGATATTCAGGTGCAGGCGGTCTCAGGTGGTGGCGGAGCATACGAGATGTGGGTGCCATGGGGATTCTATGGCACTATTTCGTGTTATGATACCTCACTGGGTACACTGACAGCAGGTCCTTACAATATAATGGATTATCT
>QMUN01000076.1 GCA_003660605.1 Thermococci archaeon | reverse complement strand
GAGCTTTTGAAAAGACGATGGAAGGAATAAAGAACTGTTTAAAAGAGGGGATTTTTGTAAACATTGCAACAACTGCAACTCATTACAACTATGAAGAGATTCCAGAGATAATAGATCTTTGTGAAAAAATTGGTGTTAATTGGTTTATGGCTTATAACTTTGTTCCCACAGGGAGAGGAAAGTTTATTGTAGAAAACGACTTAACTCCTGATGAAAGAGAGGAATTATTGAAAATGCTTTATGAGAAATTGAAAAAAAGTGAGGTAAATGTCCTGAGTACATCTCCGCAGTTTGCCAGAGTTGCATTAGAAAAAGAGTTTGGAGATAGAAAAACTATTCCAACTCATTTCTATACTTTAGATCTTAAAGGAAAATTAGTAGACTTAGCTGAATTCATTGGAGGATGTGGATGTGGAAGGTTCTACTGTGCAATAAGACCCAATGGGGATATTGATCCATGTGTATTCTTTCCATTGACCGTAGGAAATATAAAAAGAGATGATTTTGAAGAAATATGGGAGAAAAACAAAGTTTTTACAGAATTGAGAAACAAAGACATATTAAATTCAAACTGTGGGAACTGTGATTACAGATTCTACTGTGGAGGATTAAGGGCAAGAGCATACGGATACTTTGGAGATTATCTAGCTCCTGATCCTGGATGCATAAACAATAAAGAAGCATATGAAAGATTGGTGATAAAATGAGCGAAAAAATTCTGTTTTTGGGATTTGTTTTAATTTTCATAGGAATTTTTCTGATTTTACTTTATTCTTTTTCATCTGTTGATGTGAAAGCAGGAGGAATAGTGATGATAGGGCCAATTCCAATCATATTCGGGAATGATAGGAGTTTGATTCTGATCTCCGTTATACTATCTTTGATCCTTATGGTAATGTTTTTGCTGAACAGAGTGATCCGATAATTTTTTAAAATCTTTTAAAAACAAAGTACATGGAAAACAAAACACTGCTGGGAGTAGCTCTAATAACATCCTTAATAGGACTGAGTTCATTATTTGCTCTCTCTCTATACTTAGAACCAAAGGAGATCTCCTCAGATCCCGAAAAATATTTAGAAAAATACGTTGTTTTAAAAGGAGTAGTTTCTGAAGCATACGAAAAATTTTTAGTTGTCAAAGGTATAGAGATTTTTTCGTTGAAAGATATAGATATAGGAGATTATATTATCGTTGAAGGAGTTTTAAAAAAGACACCCGAAAAATACATAAAAAGAGGATTTCCAGAGTTTCAGATATATCCAGAAAAACTTGATCCCTATAGGCTCAATGAATCTTTTTTTGCATGCTATGTGGAAGGAAATAGAATTAAAACTAATTTTGGAAGTTTTGTTTTTGATGAAAACTTTGATTTTGATGGAATTGGAGGGATTATAGGAGAAATGAAAAATGAAAATCTTATTATAAAAGATATATTTCCTTTAAAATGTGATTACCTTGAGGGGAAAACCGAAAAAAGAGGAGATGAAGTATATATAAACGATATAAAAATAGATATCAAATCTGATTTCGGAGATTATATTAAGGCTTATGGGATATTTAACAAAGATTTTTTCTGTCTTTATTATGAGAACTTGGGGAAAAGAATAGTAAAAATATGCAATTTAGAGTTAAATAAAGTTTATACCATTAAAGGAAAAGTTAAATCAAGAAGATATTACTACGATGGGTATTTAATAGAGTTAGAAGACGAAACTGGAAAAATAAAGGCATACATAAAAGGAGAAGTATTTGAGGAATACATAGTTGAAGTTTCGGGAGTTTATAAAGAGTTTAGGTCAGAAAAGATGCTTGTGGGTGAGGCAAAAGTTATCTCCGATGAGATTTGTATATATGATCTTGATGATGAAATACTGGAAGGAAAGTTTTGGGGTAGAGGTATAGTAAAGATGGTAGAGAACATTAGAGGGCATCTCTATTTATATATAGGAAATTATAAAATATCTGTATACTCTAAAGAAGCAAAAAGTTTTTTGGAGCACGGGATAGATCTTTACCATTGTGAAGGAAAAAAACTTACGATCTTCTTGGAAAATAATGAAGATATTGTTTTGCTGGATGTGAAGGAATGAAACAGATCATAGTAATCAGAGCAGATTTAAAGCTTGGAAAAGGAAAGATAGCTTCGCAGGTAGCTCATGCATCTTTAGCATCAGCTGAACTCTGCAGAAAAAACTATCCAGATATATACAATAAATGGCTATACGAAGGGCAGAAAAAGATAGTTCTGAAGATAGAAAATAAAGAAAAGCTTTTAGAGCTCTATGAAAGAGTAAAAAGAGAAATTCCCACTGTTCTTATAAAGGATGCAGGGATGACTCAGATATCACCAGATACAATAACATGCATAGGAATAGGGCCATGGAAGGATGAAGAAATAGATAGGCATACGGGAAGCTTGAAGCTTTTGTAGTTAAATTATTTCTATCAGTTTCTCCAGCGATGTCTCTTTTGATTCTTGAAGGATTATTTCGCACAGATCCAGTATTTTTTTAATATCGAATTTTTTTCCTCTCCCAATACCCTTACAGCTTTTATCGAGATATAGAAATACTTTTTTTCCATTTTTAAGACGATAGGGGATATCATTCTTTAAAACAGGTACTTCCGATAGAGCTACAGGATACAATCTACAGATAAGAGGTTTTATTTTGTTTATTTCACATAAATTATCTTTCAAAAAAATACATCCATTATCCCACTCTCTCCTCTCTATAACGAACTTCTTTTCATTCCAGACCAGAAGAAAATCATCTTTTACATTCTTTATTCTGGATATGTCCCCCAATGTTAAAGGCACCCACCTATTCCTACAGCATTCTCCACACAACTGGCATTTGAATCTCTGATCTTTTAAAGGTACCAATTTTTCTTTCATAGCATGATTTTTAACTCCCCCTCTATCAGAGGAGCGACACTTATAGATGAATATTTATGAGGAACGGAGTCTGTTCCAAAGATTTTATCTATACCTGCCCCTTTAAGCTTCTCTTCTGCACCCCCTACCATCAATAGATGAGTAGCTCCAGCCAGTACCTTTCTTGTTCCTTCCTTCTTTAAGATCTCACATGCCCTTGCCATCGTACCTCCTGTCGATATCATATCATCCACAATTACGACATCTCTTCCCCTTGTATCTATATTCTTGGGCCTTGTCTCTACAGTATCTCCGGAGATCCTCTTCTTTTCCAGATAATCATACTCACAATTCAGGATCTCAGCTACCCTCCTCGCTATGTCTATAGCCCCCTTATCAGGCGAAATTATCACAGGATCTTTCAGGTCTTCTTCTCTGAGATACCTTCCTATTATAGACGTCGCTGTTACGTTTTTTGACTCTGTTTTAATATGTTTTAAAAGTTTTTTTTCATGAACATCTATAGTATAGAAGCTCTTTAAATTAAAAGAATTTAGAATATTTAATACTGTCTTTGAGGATATGCATTCATAATCCTTAAATCTCTTATCCTGTCGTGCATAGGCAAGATAGGGAATAAAAAGGTGGACATTTATATTCAACTCTTTGCATGCGTCAAGCATGAAAAATAGCTGTATCAAATGTACATCCTGAGGAGGATAGAGAGACTGAACTATGAGAAGTTCTCTTATTTTTTTTATTTTTTCCTCAAACCTTATATACATCTCACCATCAGGAAATCTTCGGTACTCTACATCTATCTTCTCATAAGGCAGTTTTTCTATTATGGATTTTGAAGATATTCCAGTCACATACATTTTTTACACCATATATTATACGGGCAATTACACTTTTAAGCTTTACTTTCCATAAGGCTTTTGACTCTCTTCATCCTAAAAAAATCCTCTCTTTCCCTTTCATCTAATTGAAACTGAATGAACCTTCTCTTCTCTTCTAAGGCAGGTATTATTATATACTCCAATGCGTTTACTCTCCTCTTTGTTTTTTCAATTTCTCTGGCTAGAAGCTTAACTGATCTTTCTATCTCTCCAAGTCTCACTATTTCCTCAAGTATCTCCCCGAATTTGTCATAAACATCATCTAAAAGTGTAGAAGAAGTATAGAGATTGTATCCCCTTTCAAGAAGGGTTCTTTTTCCTTTTTTCAAATTTATTAAAGGAACATTAACTCCCATAATATTTTTTCTTTTTATCTCTATCTCAGGACTCTGTATTTTAGGAAGTACTGTGGCAAGGTTTTCTATATCTCTGTCTACAATCCTTAGTTTCATATAATCTTTAAAAGCATCTTTAAGATCTTCATTTATTTTTCTCCTAAGATACTTCTGATCCTCAAAGATACTAAAAAATTCTATAACAAGTACATCTCTTTTTTCTTTTAAGAGTCTATGCCCTCTTTCAGCCAGTAAAACTCTCCTGTTTAATCTCAATAAAGCTGAGCGAGTCGGCTTTATCTCTCTCAATGTTTTTCACCTTTATAATACTTCTCAATATATTCAGGATCTATTCTTTTTAATTCAGACTCAGGAAATAATGATAATAACTCCCATCCCAGTTCTAACGTTTCTTCAATGCTTCTGTCTTCTTCCCTATCCTGATTTACAAATCTTTTTTCAAACTCATCTGCAAATTCCAGATATTTTTTATCAGAACTGCTGAGAGCTTCTTCTCCAACGACAGCTACAAGATCTCTCAACTCTTTTCCTTCAGCATAGGCACCAAATAACTGGGAGGCAACCCCAGAGTGATCCTCTCTCGTTCTTCCTTCGCCAATACCTTTCTGCATCAGTCTCGATAATGAAAGAGAAACTTCTATTGGAGGATATATGTTCTTTCTGTGCAATTCTCTTGAAAGAATCGTCTGTCCTTCTGTAATGTATCCAGTGAGATCAGGAATGGGATGATTTATATCATCATCGGGCATAGTAAGTATGGGCATCTGTGTTATACTACCTTTTTTACCCTTTATTCTTCCAGCTCTTTCATAAACAGATGCTAGGTCAGTATACATATATCCAGGATACCCCCTTCTTGCAGGTACTTCTTCTCTTGCCGCAGATATCTCTCTCAAGGCCTCGCAGTAATTAGTCATATCTGTCAGTATTACCAGAATATGCATATCTCTTTCGAAAGCAAGATACTCTGCGCATGTCAACGCAGTTCTTGGTGTTATTATTCTTTCAATTGAGGGGTCGTTAGCCAGATTCAAAAACATTATCACCCTTTCCAATGCTCCAGTTCTCTCAAAATCTTTTATAAAGAAGTTTGCCTCTTCAAATGTGATTCCCATAGCTGCAAATACGACACTGAACTCCTCCTCTTTTCCAAGTACCCTAGCCTGTCTTGCTATTTGGGCTGCAAGATCATTATG
>QMUN01000075.1 GCA_003660605.1 Thermococci archaeon | reverse complement strand
TGCACTACTTATAAAATTCGTCTCGTGTTCCACGACTACAACTGTCATTCCCTCTTTATTTAATTTCTGTACGATCTTAAAGATCTCTATCCTGCTTTTTGGATCGAGATTGCTCGTAGGCTCATCAAGAACTAAAATTTCTGGCTTCATTGTTAGAAGAGAAGCTATAGCGATCTTCTGTTTTTCACCTCCGGATAATTGATACGGAAAGGCATCTCTAAATCTTTCCATTCCCACTAACTTTAGAGCCCATGATATCCTATCTCCTATCTCTTCTCTTTTTATTCCGAGATTCTCAGGACCGAAAGCTAACTCTTCTTCTACAGTCATTGAAAATAACTGAGATTCTGGGTTTTGAAGGATCAATCCAAGTTTCTCAGAGATTTCATATATCTCTTTTTCTGCTATATCTTCACCGTCTATGTATATCTCCCCAGAAAACTCCCCCTCAATCGTTTTTGGGATAATTCCGTTCATCATCAGACAGAGTGTCGATTTTCCAGATCCCGAGGGTCCTGATATCCCCAAGAACTCTCCCTTTTTAACATTAAATGTAATGTCATGTAAAACATAATTTTGATCTTTCGAGTATCTGAAGGATACATCCTTGAAATTTATCATGAAAATGATTGGATAAGACATTTATAAACTTAGTTTTGAGTACTCATTTTTGATGGGTAACTATATAAAAAATATAAACGATTGATAAAACATGAGCTTAGCTTTAATAAATGGAGACATTTTTGGAAGAAAAGAAAAGGAAATCTACATAGAAGGCAACAGAATAAAGAAAGTAGGACAAATAGAGAGTTTAATCAGTAAAAATACTGTTGTGATAGACGCAGAGGAAAAGACTGTTATCCCTGGATTTTTTGATTCTCACACACATTTCGCAGATATGGGGATCAATAGGGAGAACGATGTTTCGGAATGTAAAAGTATAGAAGACGTTCTGAAAAAGATAGAAAAGAAAAAATTAAATGTTGTTCACGGATGGGATGAATCATTATTCAGAGAAAAGAGGTATATACTCAAAAAAGACTTAGATATTTTTGATTTTCCTGTAATAGCCTTCAGAGTATGTGGACATTTAGCTACCCTTAACTCTGCAGCCATAGAAGTGATAGATCTAAAAGAACTCGATCCCAAATTCTATGTTCTTGAAAAGGGAATATTCAAGGAGGATACTCTCTCTAAGATCTCAAAAATATATCCAAAAACAATTGAAAACTATGTGAGAGGGATAAAAAATGCAACAGAACTTGCATACTCTCTTGGTGTCACAAGTATCGTAGATACAGTTACTCCCACTATTTTCAGAGCTTACGAAAGAATAGAAAATGATGGAAAACTTGGAATACGAGCTCATCTTTATATGAAAGCAAAGTATATAAACAATATCATGAACTCTGGGCTATCAAGAATCGGATCTGAAAAACTAAAGTTTAATGGGGTTAAGATCTTTACAGATGGATCTTTGGGAGCTAAAACAGCTGCATTATCTTTTAACTATAAAGGAACTGACCAGAATGGTATCCTAATCTATAAAGATGAGGAACTTATGGAACTGATAAAAAAGATCGATAAAAACGAACTGCAAGCAATGATCCACTGCATAGGTGACAGAGCAATAGAACAGGTGCTGGATTGTTTAGAGAATATTCCAAGAAAAATGAGACATAAGATAGAGCATGTGGAGATAACAAACGAAAAGATTCGTGAAAGGATTAGAAAATTGAAAATTCCATGTTCCTTACAGCCTAACTTTTTGAAATGGTCTGAAAATATGTATGTTGAAAGATTGGGAGATAAAGCTGTTTTAAACAACAGATACAAAAAAATGATAGAAAAGGGGATTAAAATGGGATTCGGGTCTGACTGTATGCCTTTTTCTCCTTTGTTTGGGATAAAATGTGCTGTCAACGACCCCTATGGTGAAAGCATATCTATAGAAGATGCTATTAAATTTTACACTGTGGGAAGTGCTTATCTTGCTTACAGAGAAAATGATCTTGGAAGCATTGAAAAAGGAAAACTTGCAGATATAGTTGTACTTTCAGAGAATATTTTTTCTGAGATAGAAAAAATAAAAGTGGAAAAAACAATCTTTGATGGAAAGATAGTTCTATAACTCTGCTTCCTCTTCGAGCATTATCGGTATTCCATCTTCGATCCTGTATTTTCTTCCACATTTTTTGCAGATTATCTTATTTTGTTTTTCATCAAAATAAACATCGCCCTTACACACGGGACATGCCAGTATATCTATAAGTTCCTTATCCATTTTCTAACCTCCAATTATTGTTATGAGCAAAGGTGTTATAAGAATCTCCACAAAGGCACCTATGCAGAGCAGTATTAATATTATTTTGAATGCAGGTTTTAGTTCTCTGATGAAAAGTTTAAACTCGTTATCTTTTGTGGATTTTCCGAGAAGTATGGATATGATGGTACTAATAATCAAATATCCAAATTTTAACCCCAGTCCTATAGCTATTAGAATTGCTGGTATCTCGAAAACCCCATGAGGTACCAATCCTACTAAGAGATATCCAATTCCATTACTCTCTAACACTTTCCCTGCGACTATTCCCACTACAAAACCATTCATGAGAGCTATAAAGATTGGAAAAAGCCCTAAGATAGCTCCAAGAAATACAGATATGAGCGCCACCAGAAGATTATTTAAAAAAATAAAAATAATCTTGCCAATTATATTCAAATTTTGAAAAAAAGAAATTTTTTGTTCCAATCCGCTGAATATTGAAGATCCCTCTAGATTTGCCAGGTCGGGGTTATTCAGATACACAGTATATCCCGCGATACCTCCTATAACAAAAAGGATGACTCCTACCAATATAAAACTCTTGTTTCTTTTTAACAATTCCATAGATATCCTCTATCTTTATCTTTTAAATGTTTTTTCAATCGATACTTTTTTATGCCTATTCTCTATATACTTTAAAACAAAATAAATTTGCGATATAATATCTGGATAATATGTGATACATATGAGAGTAGCAGTTGCAGGCACATTTGATATAATCCATCCTGGCCATATCTATCTCTTAAAAGAAGCAAGTAAATATGGAGAGTTACATGTGATCATAGCTAGAGATAATAATGTGAAGAAAATCAAAGGAAAAAGACCGATATTTAATGAAAATGAAAGGAAATTAATAATTGAAAACATGAAACTTGTTAAAAAAGCTTATTTGGGAGACCTAAACGACTTTTTTAAGGTGATCAAACTTATAGATCCGGATATTATTTTCTTAGGACCTGATCAAAATAAAGAGTGGGTAGAAACTGAGATTCGAAAAAGGGATCTAAATGTAAAAATTATTCAGTTAAATTTACGAGAGAATTACAGTTCTTCAGGAACTCTGGAAATTTTAAGAAGACTCTACAAAAAAATAAGGAGGGGAAAGGAGGTGATAGAAACCCCTCCTCAAAATGAATCGATGCCAAAGCTGGGCCAGTAGGAAGTTTTCTTTCTCTTAAATTGATTAAAGGAAATTTTTGCACCATCGTTATCTATAACTCTGCCAGTGATCCAAGGCGACTTGATCCCTGTCATTATGACCATGACCCTCATAGATTCTCTCAGATTTTCGTCAATTCTCGCACCCCATATTACCTGTCCCTCTTTATCCTTCACCATTCCCTTTACCAGCTCTCCAACTTTGTTCGCTTCATAAAGTTTCATATCAGGACCACCTGAACAGTGAACTAAAGCACCTTTTGCCTCTGTATAATCTACGTCCAGAAGTTTATTCCTCAACGCTTCAGCAACAGCTTCTTCTGCTCTGTTTGTCGAATTAGATTCGCCTACACCTATCATGGCCACTCCGCCGTCTTCCATTACGGCTCTTATATCTGCAAAACCCAGGTTTACGAGGCTGGGCTGTGTAATCGTTTCTGAGAGACCTTTTACCATCTCCGCAAGTACTTCATCGGCAACACTGAAAGCGTAATTTACAGGCTGTTTTGGAACCAATGCCATTAATTTGTTATTGTCGAGAGCAACAACTGTATCACAATTTGCCCGTAATGCTTTAAGTCCTACCTGTGCTTTCTTCAATCTCACATCACCCTCCATTTTAAACGGAAGGGTAATAACACCAATGGTCAAAATCCCAAGCTCTTTGGCAACCTGTGCTATCAGGGGTGCTGCTCCTGTACCTGTACCGCCCCCCATACCTGCTGCAAGAAACACGAGCTGGATATCTTCTAATAATTCCTTTATTTTATATCTATCTTCTTCAGCAGCCTGCCATCCTATGCTGGGATCTCCACCAGCACCCAGTCCTTTTGTCAGTTCTCTTCCCAAAAGCATTTTTCTGTCTGCTTCTATAATATCTAAATGTTGTCTGTCCGTATTCATAGCAATTGTCTCTGCTCCATGAACTCCTAAGGTATGTAATCTGTTAATTGTGTTATTACCAGCACCACCTATACCAATTACTGCAATTCTCGCCTTCCCAAATTCTTCCTCTTCGGCATAATTCACATATTTTTCTGCTTTTTCTAAGATACTCTTCATTGTATCATCCTCCCTCTTTTTTTTCCTCTTCCACTGGAAGAGACTTCAATAGAGGTCTTCTTTTCTCTATCTCCTGAAATCCACCCAATTCTTTGACAATTAAATCTCTCACTGCTGTTCTGATAGCTTCGCTTCTGTTTGCATAATACCCGGATACTACCATAATATCTATTCCCTCCAGGTAGAGCTCCGGTATTTGCACTGAAATCAATTTCATAGCCTTTCACTTCGGGAGATATACGTATCATACATATCTACGTAATATCTGTATATTACCCTTTATATAGTTTTCGGTTATACTGATTTGTAAAACTATAAAATGTTGATAATCAATGTTAATAACCCACATAAATTATATATAATCCCTCCACTGAAAAAAGATCATGAGGATTTTTGAGGTGCGAAACGCAATGAACGAAGAAGATATATTATCAAAGTATAACGGATTTATTTTCGACCCGGATTATGTTATAGATGAGGAACATATAATCTTTGCGTATATCCATATGAAAAAAGCGTTAAAAAAGAAGAAAAATATCGCCAAAGATCCAAAAATAGAATTTCTTTTGAGACTTTCTGGAGAAACTCAAATATCAAAAGCTATGAAACTTGGAATAAAAGATAATATAAAACGAGTAGGAGTTTTAATACCTGAAGAAAAAGGTGTATCTGAGATAAGAGGGGATCTTAAAAAAATAAAAGAATTTTTTGGAACGGTAAATAAAAAAGAGATCTTTGAAAAGATAGCTGTTATGGATATATTCTAAAAAAGAAGAAGATATGGGCAGTTAATTTT